>DAIERC010000486.1 GCA_027347125.1 Ignavibacteriales bacterium | reverse complement strand
TTCCAACAGACAAATTGTGTATGCAAACAAAGCCGCCAAAGAATTGTTCATGTCTGGCGATCAAATAAATCTTTACGGGTTAAGACCCGGTGAAATTTTAAATTGCTATCATGCCTTTGAAATAGGCTCAGGTTGCGGAACTACGGAGTTTTGCAGAACATGCGGCGCGGTTAAAGCTATTTTATCCAGTTTAAAGGGCGAGGAAGATGTTCAGGAATGTAGAATTATTCAGGCGGAAACAAACGAAGCTCTAGATTTAAGGGTATGGACAAGACCATTGGCAATAGAAGGACAAAAATATTCCGTATTTACTTTTACCGATATAAGCGATGAAAAAAGAAGAATGGCTCTTGAAAGAATTTTCTTTCATGATGTTCTTAATACTGCCGGGGGAATTAAAAGTTTTATAAATTTATTAAAAAACTCAACCAAAGATGAGATTGATGAATACACGGAAATTGCGCGGGAACTTGCGGATAAACTTGTTAACGAAATTAAATCTCAAAGAGACCTTACGCTTGCGGAAAATAAGGAACTGGAAATAACGTTAGAGATGTGTGACCCGGCGAAAATTATTAATGAAGCCGTTGCTCTCTATAAAAAGCAAAAATTGTCGGAAGGTAAAAACATCGAGATAGAAGTTGAAAACGAGTCAATAAATTTTCTGAGTGATTACACGCTGATTTCCAGGGTAATTGATAACATGCTTAAAAACGCAATTGAAGCATCCGTTACAGGTGATACGATTTTAATCGGCTATAAAAAATTAAATGACACGGTACAATTTTTTGTCCATAATCCGTATTGCATCACCGAAGAAGCTCAATACCAAATATTTCAAAGGTCGTTTTCTACAAAAGGCAAAGGCAGAGGTCTTGGAACTTACAGCATGAGACTGTTAAGTGAAAGATATTTAAAAGGGAAAATTCATTTTGAATCATCACAAGAAAAAGGGACTACTTTTTATGCCGAATATTCTATTAGGTTTGATAAATAAAAGACAATAAAAAAAAAGAGCTTTAGTAAATCTCTTACTAAAGCTCTTTTTTATAACACATTTATTTTTATTACATGTTTTATCGCATTTTAGAGAACCTGGTTTATCAACGACTCATATAGTTCCTGTTTTCCGCTTGTCTTTTTCGGCTCGCCATTTTTAATTGCATAATCTCTCAGGTCTTCAAGCTTCAGTTTTTTATTTTCAAAATCGGCGCCTACACCTGAATCAAAAGAAGAATATCTATCTTTTCTCATTTTCTTATAGTCGGTTTCATTAAGCACTTTATCGGCAACAAGCAATGCTCTTGCAAATGAATCCATGCCTGAAATATGAGCGATAAAAATATCTTCAAGGTCGGTGGAATTTCTTCTTGTCTTCGCGTCGAAGTTTACTCCGCCGGTTTTAAACCCGCCGGCTTCTAATATTACAATCAAAGCCTCAGCTAGTTCATAAAGGTTAATCGGAAACTGGTCGGTATCCCAGCCGTTCTGGTAATCTCCGCGGTTGGCATCCATGCTTCCGAGTAAGCCGGCGTTGGCTGCAACCTGAAGTTCATGTTGAAATGTATGCGATGCTAAAGTCGCATGGTTAACCTCGATATTTAATTTAAAGTCATCCATCAACCCAAATTCACGCAAGAACCCGATTACTGTTGCAGTGTCAAAATCGTACTGATGTTTCATCGGTTCCATCGGCTTCGGCTCAATTAAGAATGTGCCTTTGAAACCCTGTTTACGGGCATAATCTTTTGCCATATGTAAAAAGGCCGCCATATGTTCAAGCTCCCTTTTCATGTTGGTATTTAGCAACGACATATACCCTTCTCTGCCGCCCCAGAACACGTAGTTGGAACCGCCTAGCGCAATTGTAGCGTCGAGTGCGTTTTTTACTTGCGAGCCGGCATAAGCTACAACTGAAAAATCCGGATTGGTAGCCGCACCGTTCATATACCTAATATTTGAAAATAAATTTGCTGTGCCCCAGAGTAATTTTACGCCGGATGCGTTTTGCTTTTCTTTCGCATAATCCACAATAGCTTGAAGTCTTTTTTCGGATTCTTGAACAGAAGAACCTTCTTCAACTATATCAAAATCGTGAAAGCAATAAAACGGAACACCAAGCTTTGTAATAAACTCGAATGCCGCGTCCATTTTTTCTTTTGCTCTTTGAATTGGCTCGGTACTTTTTAGCCATTCGTGTTGTTTCGTGCTTGGCCCGAACGGGTCGGCGCCGCTTTCCCCGAACGTGTGCCAGTATGCTACTGCAAATCTAAAATGCTCTTCCATAGTTTTACCCGCTACTTTTTTCCCGGGTTCATAAAACTTGAAAGCCAAAGGATTTTTAGAATCTTTTCCTTCAAACTCAATTTTCTTGATGTTCGGGAAAAATTCTTTACTGCCGGTTGTTATATTTAGTTTCATAGTACCTGCTCTTTTTTATTTAATTGTAGATTTAATTCATCTAACCAATTATAGTAAGCTGAATTATATTTAGTTAAATTTTTCTTATCTGGTTCAATAGTCTCAATTTTTTTCAGCCCGGAAAATGCTTCGCTAAAACTCTTAAATATTCCCGCGCCTACAGCAGCCCCTCTGGCTGCGCCTACTGCCCCGTCCGTATCATATAAATTAATTGGAACACCGGTTAACGAGGCAAGCGTTTCCCTAAAAATTGGACTTAAAAACATATTTGCGTTTCCTGCATTTATCGCGGCGGGTTTCATATCAAGCGATTCAAGTATGTCGATTCCGTATTTAAATGAAAACGCAACCCCTTCCACCACGGCACGAATCATATACTCTTTCGAATGAATGTTGAAATTAATATTAGAGAAAAATGCGCCTGGATTTTTATTCCCCAACATCCTTTCGGCGCCGTTGCCGAAGTTTAAGAAATTTAATCCTTCGGAACCTATTGAAACTTTGGAAGCCATCTCGTTCATATCGTCATAAGATAAGGATGAATTGCCGAGCAATTTTTTTATCCAGCTGTAAGATATGCCCGTACCGTTTATGCATAATAAAATTCCGAATCTGCCATGTTCCGATGAATGGTTCACATGAGCAAAAGTATTTACGCGTGTTTCGGGATCATATTTCATTGAGTCGCTAATTCCGTATATAACACCTGAAGTTCCTGCGGTTCCTGCTATCTCGCCCGGGTTTAATACATTTAGCGAAAAGGCGTTATTTGGCTGATCACCGGTACGGTATGTTACTTTGGTACCCGGTTTAAGCCCTAACTCCGATGCCGCTTCGTTCGTCAATTCACCCTGTTCACCGAATACCGGTACAATTTTAGGAAGCAGGTCGTCGCCGAACCCGTAATACTTCAAAAGAAAATCGGCGGTGGAATTTTTTGAAAAGTCCCACAATATTCCCTCAGACAAACCATTTACCGTGGTGGTAATATCACCTGTCAATTTCATGGCAATAAAATCGCCGGGGAGCATAAATTTGTGCACTTCATTAAAAACACCCGGCTCGTTTTCTTTAACCCATTTTAATTTTGACGCCGTAAAATTACCGGGTGAATTCAATAATCGTTGAAGACAATATTCATGGCCCAAACTATCATAAGCGTCATCTCCGATTTCAACAGCCCTGCTGTCACACCAAATAATAGATGGTCTTAGCACCTTATGATTTTTATCTACCACAACAAGTCCGTGCATTTGGTAAGAAATACCAACGGCAGAAATATCCGAAGCATTAACCTTGCTGTTTGCAAGAATCTCTTTGGTAGCCAAAACAACAGCGTTCCACCAGGTTTGGGGTTCTTGTTCTGCCCAACCGGTTGCCTTTGCGTCTATGGACATTTCCGTTTTAGGGAAGGTTGATTTATAAAGTGCGTTACCGTTAACGCAATCGAATAAAGCAGCTTTTATTGATGAGCTACCTATATCGTAGCCAATTGTGTACATAATATTTTTTCTCTGATATTTTTAGAAATCCCTTGAGTTCAACATCCCCTACCGACCTCAAGATTTTTAGGTATTTCGAAAATAACAAAAAAAAGGTTTATACCAAATTTCTTTTTCATTTTTATTAATAAAAAAAGGACTGCATAACCATATGTTATAAACAGTCCTTGATATTTCCGAAAGCAAAAAGTATCGGATTATTCGTCTGCCGTGGGGCTGTTTTTGCTTTCAATAGGGTTTTTAGGAAGCAATTTGCCGTTAACAGTAACATTATCAAATATCATTTTCTCTGCATATTTTACGTGTGAAAGTATTTTGGCTTCTCCCACTTTTATATTTTTAAACAAAACATTTTGAAGCTGCGAATCTTTTACTCCCTCTGCGAAGATGGCGTAATCATCGGCCTTTGTACAGGTAATATTTTCTATGGTAAAATCTTTGAAAATTGGCGGAAAATGGTTTCCCCTGTATCCGTGATAATTTGTAACAAACGCAATAAACTTTTGCAGCGCTCTTTTAACGGTTACATTCCTAACCCAAATATTTTCAATAAAGCCGCCGCGGTCTAAATTGCTCTTAAAATAAATTGTCGCGTTTGCCTCGCCAACTTTTATATTTTCCATGTAAACATTTCTAACCCCGCCGGACATTTCACTACCAATGCAGAGACCATTTGCTTTAGAGTTAAATACGCAATTTCTAATAACAACATTCTCGGTTGCCTGCCCGATTCTCCACGCATCCTGGTCTCTTCCGGCCTTAATAGCAATAGCATCGTCGCCGGTATTGAATTCGCAATTTTCTATTAGTACATTAACCGTTCCTTCCGGGTCGCAACCGTCGTTGTTAAGATTCCAACTTGTAATTTTAACGTTGCGCACCGTAACATTATAACAAAGAACCGGATTAATTTCCCAGAAAGGTGAGTCGATTATTTTTACGCCTTCAATCAAAATGTTTTTACATGCATATGGCTGTATCATAACCGGTCTTAAAAAATGATCTTTGCCAAACACTCTTTCGTTAACCGGGGTGCCGTCATTTCCCATCTTGCGGAGAAGAAGCTGGTCTTTGGATTGATTGGGTTTCCAGGTAGCAAAACTATCTCTTGCATTTCCGTCAATTGTGCCTTTACCGGTTATTGCAATATCCGTTACACCAAACGCGTAAATGAAAGGCGAATAGTTATAACACTCCGTACCTTCCCATCGTGTTAGCACAACAGGCAGATAATCGTCGGGATTAGAACTAAACTTAATTACCGCTCCTTCATCTAAATGAAGGTTAACATGACTCTTTAAATGAATTGGTCCTTTAACAAAAAAATTTCCCGAAGGAACAACAACCCTACCGCCGCCCTCTATATTACATTTGTCAATTGCTTGTTTAATTGCAGGTAGGCAATCCATTTTACCGTCGCCCACGGCGCCGAAAGAGGTAATATCATAATTCTTATCAGGGAAAGCTGGAACTACAATACTTTTAACAATCTTGTCTGCGTTTTCCCATCCTTTGTTATTTTTATCTGCCGCCTGTACGTTTATAGAAAATAAAATAACGGAAACAGTAAACACAAGAACAGATATAACTATTTTTTTTCTTGTTTCGCCGTCTGACATATTTCTCCCTTTTAATTTTTAGAAAATAAATTTGTTTAAATTTTTACCGTACTTACTTACAATCGCTTCTATTTTTT
>DAIERC010000480.1 GCA_027347125.1 Ignavibacteriales bacterium | reverse complement strand
CTTAATCCGGTTTGATAAAAGCTATTCAGGTATGCATAAAGCAAAACATCGCGGCTTTCTTTGCCGGTAATATCCACATGCTTTTCAAGAATAACGCGGTCCTGAGTAAGAGTTCCTGTTTTATCGGTGCATAAAATATCTATTGCCCCAAAATTTTGAATTGAGCTTAACTGTTTTACAATAACTTTCTTTTTTGACATTGTTATAGCGCCTTTTGCAAGGTTAACTGTAACAATCATCGGAAGCATTTCCGGCGTTAACCCGACGGCAATCGAGATGCCGAATAAAAGCGCTTCAAGCCAGTTTCCCTTTGTTAAACCGATTATCATGAAAACGGCAAATACCATTACCACCATAAATCGAATCATCAGCCAGGTAAAAGATTTTACCCCGATATCAAAACTTGTTTTAGGCCTGCTCTCCACAAGCCTTTCGGAGATTGAACCAAAATATGTATGAATGCCGGTGTTAACAACAATACCGCGTGCCGTTCCGCTTAAAACATTACTGCCCTGAAAACACGCGTTGGAAAGTTCGAATACAAAACCGTTACTTAATTCTTGTGCGTCCGATTTTTTTTCTATCGGCAGGGATTCGCCGGTTAAAACGGATTGGCTTACATAAAAATCTTTTGCGGTTAGTAAGCGTATATCGGCCGGTATAACCGAGCCTGCGTGCAAAAGAATAATATCGCCGGGAACAATTTCGGAGATAGGAATCTCAACCTCAATACCGTCTCTTAAAACAATGGCATTCGATTGAATTCTTTTACCCAGGGCTTCAACCGCTTTTCCCGAACGGCGGTCTAAAACAAAAGACAAGCCGACGCTGAGTATAACCATGCATCCGACAACGGAAGCTGATTTTAAATCGCCCATTATCCCGGAAGTTATAGATATCAATAAAAGTTGTATTACCAGTGGGCTTTTGCACCGGTTAAAAATATCCTGTAAAATTCCGATCTCTTTGGTGTGCGCTAATTCGTTCTTGCCGTACTCTTCTAATCTTCTTTCCGCTTCATCGGCAATTAATCCGTTATCCCTGCTATTCATTTTCTCAATAGTTTTTTGCTGTGTAAGCCCGCAAATATCTATTAAATGTTGTTCGTCCAGGGTAGCGCTATGGGGTGTTTTTGCTTCTTTGGTAAATAAAGAAGGTGAAATTTTAGAGAATATAGATTTGGCCATAAGGTTCCTCTTGCTCAGGATTATCGTGTAATTTTAAAACTAATAATAAAGAGCGTATCTAAAAGAATTGATAACTTTTAATAAAAGATGAATGATGAAGAAATGTTTCATTGTCACCTCCCAGAATTACGCATCCCCGGAAATGAACCAATGAATAATGGCGGTTAATCTCTAGGGAAGATTATTTTTTTTTATTTGATTTATTTATAAAAGCGCCAGGCTCATCAGAGTCTTGCATCTTTTTCCTCGTAATTTGTTGATAATACTTTTGCAAAAGTAAAGAATTCCGTTAAAAAATAAAAATAAATTTTGCGTTAAAGTTTTAAGAAGGTCAATTCTATATTTTCTTCTTTATGTATTTCCCTTTAACCTTAATGGTATGGTTCATAAGCCACTCTTGAGAATCGGTATGTCTCTCGTTAACGGAAGTTTCAATCATAGTGTAGCTCATATCCGGATGCAGTTCTCTTGCTTTTACATTGTCTTTTAGGGCAATTTTAATCATGGTTTTTAATATTTCGTTTTTCAGCTTTGTATCTTCAAGAGGGAAGATTATTTCTACTCTTCTATCAAGATTCCTTTGCATCATATCGGCGCTGCCCAAATAAATTTCTTCTTCACCGTTATTGTAAAAATAAAAAACCCTGCTGTGTTCAAGGTATCTTCCTACAATGCTAATTACTTTTATATTTTCGCTAAGTCCTTTAACCTGCGGAATAAGACAGCAGATTCCTCTTACGATAAGTTCTATTTTTACTCCCACGTTCGAAGCTTCGTACAGAGCGCTTATTATTACCGGATCGACCAACGCGTTGAGTTTAAAAATTATTTTTCCTTCGCCTCCGTCTTTAACGTTTTCAACTTCTCTTAGTATTAGCGAAACCATTCTTTCACGCATATTGATTGGCGCAACCAATAATTTTTTAAACTCGGTTTGTTTTGAATAACCTGTAAGGTAGTTGAAAATATCGGATATGTCCGAGCAAATATCTTCATCCGAAGTAAAAAATCCGAAGTCGGTATAAAGTTTAGCGGTAGAAGCGTTATAATTTCCGGTAGCCATGTGTACGTATTTTTTTACGCCGTCAAATTCTTTACGCACAACAAGAGTCATCTTTGCGTGAGTCTTAAGACCCACAAGTCCGTACACAACGTGAACGCCTACTTTTTCTAGTTCGCGCGCCCAGAAAATATTGTTTTGTTCGTCGAACCTGGCCTTCAGTTCAACTAGAACAGCAACCTGTTTGCCTCTTTCAGCCGCCTCAATTAAATATTTAATAATTGGCGAGTCGGTGCCAACACGGTAAAGAGTTTGTTTAATTGCCAGCACATCCGGATCTTTAGCCGCCAGTTTTATAAAGTCTATTACAGGGTTAAACGAATGGTAAGGATGATGCAGCAGTATGTCTTTTTGCCGGAGTATCGTAAAGATGTCGTCTTCTTCATCAAAAACTTTTGGAATAACCGGATAATAAGGCCGTGCTTTTAAATGATGCACGGGCAAATTATACAAAGCCATAACATCGCTTAATCCCAGCGATCCGTCGATAACATGAACATCATCTCTTGTTATCTGCAGGTTCTCGGTTAAAGTATCAAGCATAAACTCGGGCATATCTTTTTCAACTTCAAGGCGAACAACGCGTCCGAATCTTCTTTGCCTGATGTTTTCTTCTATCACTCTTAAAAGATCGTCAGCTTCATCTTCCTGAAGTTCGATATCGGTATCCCTGGTAATTCTAAAACGATGAGCTTCAATCACTTCCATGCCGGGAAACAGAAGCGAAAGGTTAGCTTTTATTAAAGTACCCAGCCACATAAATTTTGCGCAATACTGGCCGTTGGCGGTAACTTTTTTCTTCGGAGAAATTACCTGGTCTATTTGAAGCAATCTTGGTAAAATAGTAGGAACCTTTACCCTGGCAAAATGTTCTTCGCCGTTTGGCTTTTTAACTAATATTGCAAGGCTTAAACTTAAGTTTGATATATACGGAAAAGGTCTGCCGGGGTCGAAGGCAAGCGGAGTTAAAACGGGATAAACTTCTCTTTTAAAATATTCAGTCATCAATTCTTTTTCGCCGGTAGTAAGGTCGTCAAAACCTACGATATTAATATTTTCTTTTCTCAAAGCCGGAACAACTTCCTTCGCCCACAAATCGATGACTCTAGTAAGCATCGGCTTTAAAAGCTTTTCAATTTTTTGGAGCTGCTCAAGTGGGGTTAGCCCGTCAATTGTTGGCTCGGAAACATTTGCCGCAATCTGTTCCTTTAGCCCGGACATTCTAATCATATAAAATTCATCAAGGTTGGAATGGAAGATAGATATGAATTTTACTTTTTCAAGCAGAGGCAAATCCGGGTTTAGCGCCTCTTCCAAAACTCTTCTGTTAAATTCAATCCAGCTAAGGTCCCGGTTAAAAAAGTTTTGGGGCTGATTATATTTTTTTAGTAATTCTTTGCCGCTCATTATTGTAATTCCGTTAAAGCGCGTCAATATAAGATATTTTTAGAAACTTTTCTTTGTCTTTTGCAACTAACATAAAAATAAAAAATGCCTCCCAAGAGGAGACTAATCACATGACACACACAGAGAAATCTATATTTGATAAATATATAACTGCTAAAACTCCATTAGCATTGTTATTTCATAGAAGTATAATTGAGTTACCACAACTGTATGAAGAAATCTCTAAAGACCGTGCTTCCCAAATGTCTTTGCAGATAGTTCTGCGAAAAACTTTTCATACCATCTTATTATGTCTTCATGAACTGTGGTCTTCCCTAATTCGGAGAAATGAGAAATGAGGAAGGCTTCAATAGCCATAGAATATGCGAGTGATGCAGTAACGGATGTAAGTAAATCTTTCATTCCTGCTTTTGTTGGTTCTAATGGGAATTCAAATTTATTCCATTCTTTTAATACGTCGTCAAGGAGTGGCATAATAGTTTATCCTATAGTTTATGGGATTATTTATTCCTTTTTAGGAACTTTAGCGTTTACAATTTTCTTAATAGCTTCATCAAAACTCATATCGAGTTTGAGAGGTTTCTCAAGTTTCTTTTTGGTCGCCTTTCCCTTCGTTTTCGTTTTCGTTTTCGTTGTTTTCATTTTCTCACCTAAAATTCATGGAAATTTCCCAATGATTCT
>DAIERC010000473.1 GCA_027347125.1 Ignavibacteriales bacterium | reverse complement strand
AAGGATTTACTCCTACAACAGCTCGTTTAAGAACGGCGTGCTTACTATTGTTCTGCGCAATGTTCACGCAAACGTAAACGCCTTGGATAAATCCGGCGGTGACGGATTAATAAAATGGATAAAAGCAAAAAATCTTAAATCCGATACGGAGGTTCAATTCGGGCTAAGCAAAGAATATACAAACATCTAAGTACTGAACGTAGACAACAGTAACGATATATTGATCGCCTTTCACAATAAAATATTCGATAACAACACCATCAGAAAAAAAGAAAAAGCTAAATGGGATTTTAATGTTATTGTTATAGACGCGGGACACGGCGGGAAAGATTCCGGCACACTAGGAGTTGACGGTATAAAAGAAAAAGACGTAAACCTGGGAATAGCTTTAAAGCTGGGCAAAGAGATTGCGGAAAAGATGAAAGATGTAAAAGTTGTTTATACAAGGAAGACTGATAAATTTATTGAACTATACAGGCGCGGACAAATTGCAAACGAGGCAAACGGAAATTTATTTATTTCGATTCACTGCAACGCAACACCGAAAAAGCCAAGCGACGCAAACGGTTCCGAAGTTTATCTTTTAAGACCCGGAAGAACCAAGGAAGCTATTTCCATTGCCGAAAGGGAAAACAGTGTTATTAGTTATGAAGACAATCCCAAGAGGTATCAAAAGCTTACCGATGAAAATTTTATACTTGTAAGCATGGCGCAATCCGCTTACATGCGATACTCAGAAAAATTTGCCGACCTTGTAAATAAAGAATTCGGCAAGGATACGGGAATAGAGCCCAGGGGCGTTAAACAAGCCGGGTTTTATGTGCTGGTAGGAGCGTCTATGCCAAGCGTATTGGTTGAAGCCGGATTCTTATCGAACCGTAAAGATGCACATTACCTTGCGAGTGCAAAAGGGCAAGCCTCAATTGCAAACGCAATTTTTGATGCCATAAAAAAATTCCGTGAGGTTTACGAGAAAAATATCGAAGCTGAATAATGCCGGTTAGTTTTTCGGCCTGGTAAATTTAAAGAAGCTTTGCTAAAATCTCATCGCAAATCGCATAGCCGCTTTTGGTAAGCCGGATAAAATTTCCATCATACTTTATAAATTTATTCTCTTGCAACTTTTGAAGGTATTTATCTTTTTCTTTTATCCAATCATCACCGAATCTTTTTTCGAAATCAGCGGTATCCAGGCCTTTGCTTCTTAACGCAAGCATAACATATTCATCAAGCATTTGCGCGTGGTCAAGGTCCTCGGAGCTTGCAGTTGCGTGTTTGTTCTTTTGTATTTCGGATATATAATATTTTAAGCTGGAAAAATTCCACCAGCGTTTACCGTTTGCAAACGAATGAGCCGACGGGCCGAGGCCGATATAATCCTTGTATCTCCAGTACGCATTATTATGGCGGCATTCGTATCCCTGTTTTGTAAAGTTTGATACTTCGTATTGAAGGAAACCATTGGCGGTTAAAAAATCTATCGTCAACTCATATAAATCCGCATCGTAATCTTCATCCTGCATTATAACTTTTCCGTCTATAACCATTTTGTTTAAAATTGTTCCGCGTTCAAGTATAAGGCTATAAGCCGAAAGATGCTTTATTGGAAGCGAGGCTGCCGTTTGCAAATTGCTTAACCATTTTTCTCTGGTCTGTTTGGGAAGATTAAAAATCAAATCGATGCTGATGTTATCGAACCCAATTTCAGCGGCGTTGTATACGGTTCTTATCGCTGTTTCTTTATCGTGAATTCTTGTTAAAAACTTTAATTCATCTTCGTGGAAGGATTGGATTCCGATGCTTACTCTATTTATCCCAATGCTCTTGAAGGTTTTTAATTTTTCTTTATCAACCGTTCCGGGATTTGTTTCCATTGTGATTTCAACATTACCGGTTACATTAAAATATTTATTTATAGACGAAATAATTTCGCCAAGATATTCCGGTTTCATTAAAGAAGGAGTACCGCCGCCGAAAAAAATTGAGGAGATAATTCTTTCACCGGAATATTTTTCGGAATAATATTTCATTTCATTTTTTAACGCCGTTAAAAATGCTTCAATATTATCTTTGGTGATGATCGAGTAAAAATCGCAATAGATACATTTATGATCGCAGAACGGAATATGAATATATAATGCTGAGTCTCTCAAGTCGGCTTTCTGTTGCATTGGGACAATTAAACTAAAACCAAAAACAATTTACAAAAAATAAAAAATCCCTGCCGTCATTAGGACAGGGATTAAAAATCGCACGCCATAAAAAATTAATTGGTTTTAACTTTCATTTCAAACACAATATCAATTACGCCGGTTAAACTGTAAGGTACAGGCGAGATATTGTCGATTGAAAGCGTAGCTTGAATTTTTTTATTCGCAAGCGTGGAAAGATAAGCATTTATTAAAGATATCTGTGCAGCGTTTAATGTTAACTCGTAAGGCGTGTTCTGATAATTCGCGGGCGTTATCTGTCCCAACGGAACCGAGAATAATAGGTTGCCGTTCATGTCTTTCAGGGTAATAGTGATGTTACCGCTTAAACTGGCAGGAGTAACGCTCTTCGTTCTGTATTCTGCTCTTACAAAATTTATATTTTGAATTTTATCGGCATAACGCTGGTAAGTTGAAGACGACGACAAATCAATAATTTCGGTTTGGCTGTATGATGGTAGAATGCCGTTGCTTATCGTAAACTCCTGCGAGATGGGAATATTTTGGGTTAAAGTATTTAACGCATCCAAAATACACCCGTTAAACGACAGGGAAGTTAATACCGAAAGAGCAAACAACGTTTTTATAAAATATTTTTTCATTTTTTTCTCCGCTTATAATTCAAATGACAAGCCGCCGGAAAAGACAGACTGGTTGCTTATGTTGTAATCCGCATTTAATACCAGGAAAGCAAGCTTTACCGATGCGCCGATTATTACGCGAAATTTATCCTGCCCGTCAACACTTGCATTAATGTTTCTATCCTGCCTTAAACTGGGGTCGCCGTTATTGGGGTCGCCCTTAATAGTATAAGTTAAATTAAAGTTAGATGTTTCATATTGCAGGCCTCCGTAAGCAGTAAGTATGCCAAAAGTTTTGCTTACCTCGCCATTAAAAGCAATCGCTTTTGCGTCAACTACATCGGTCACGCTTATTTTATTATATAAAAACTGAACCGCTATGTCAACAGGAATTAAAGGAATGTATTGACTGATGCTGTGTCTTAGCCCGATGCCGAAATAATTTACATTCTTATCTCCTACTTTAATGCTGGGCAAATATCTTATCAGAACTTCCGTTTTCATAAAACTTGCCGTTACCTGCGGAATAGCAAACGGAACACTTGTTTGATTGAGGCCGTTCGGGTAAGGTATATATCCGCTCGGGCCGGTGTAAATTGTACCTTTATCACCCCAAAAAGTTGCAGTTGGTTTATTCGCCGAATAGCCGTTTGGTAAATCCGGTGTAAAGGTCATCTCACTGTTTGGTATAAAAATATACATTCCTCTCAAGCTGATGGAGAATCCTAAAGTTGAAGGAATATCAGCCGTGTAAAAGCCGCCTGAGTTTAGACCCGTACCCAGCGTAGTTGCCAGCGGTTGCGCAAATTTTGTTACTTCAGTTTCATTTAAAAAGCTGAATTGATCTTGCTGGGAAAAAGCCGGTTTAAATAAAAACAGGGCGAACAATAAGGATAAAAATATTTTTCTCATCCGAATTTTCCTTTTTATTAATTTAGTTTTGTGTTTTCCGCTTTATAAATTTGCCGAAACTTTTCATGGAAGTCAAATGAAAAGTTTCGATAAAAAACTTTATCACATACTTATGAATATTAAAAAATATCTAATGACAAACGGGAACATGTAGATAGTAACTTCGCAACCAAGATAAACTGTGAAAATATTTTTCCCGGATTTTTATAACCCCATTAGCTCTTTGGCGCCCATTATACTGGCTTCGGTAATGTTTTCACCGCTCATCAACTTTGCTACTTCTTTTATTTTTTCTTCGACAGTAAGTTTTTTTATCGAGCTTACAACACGGCTGTCGTTTTGTTTTTTCTCAACGGCAAAGTGAAGATCGGCCAAACCGGCAATTTGCGGCAAGTGTGTAATTGCAATTATCTGATGATACTCCGCCAGCGACTTTAACGACTGCCCCACTTTCTGCGCAACTCTGCCGCTAACGCCGGTGTCTATCTCATCAAATATAAGCAGCGGCAGTTTATCATTTTTTGCAAGAATGGTTTTAAGCGCAAGCATAATCCTGGATATTTCTCCGCCGGAGGCCACTTTAGCCAGTGGCTTTGGATCCTCGCCAAGATTTGTAGAAATGTAAAACTCAACTTCATCGTAACCAAGATGGTTAAAACGGTAAGGTTTGTTGTTAACAAGTAAAAAATCGTCGCTCTTAGAGTTTGCCGGCGTTTGAAAAATTTTAGTTATGAAAATTGAATTCTCAATGCCTAAATAATTTAAAACTTCTTTTACTTCTTTTTGAATTTTCTTGGCGGCCTCATTTCTTTTTTTCGAAAGCTTCTCTGCGGCAGCGCCTGCTTTAATTCTTAATTTATTAATTTGTTCTTCAAGTCGTGTAATGCTGCCGGTATAGTTCTCGGCTAATTCGAAATCTTTTCCTATCTTCGCCCTGTAATCGAGTACCGCCTTCAAAGAGCCGCCGTATTTTTTCTTTAGAAGATTTATGCTGCCTAATCTTTCCCTCAGTTCATCAAGATGCTGCGGATCAAGGTCAATCTTAGAACTGTAATCGCGGAAATATTTTGAAATATCATTAATCAACGTTGAAGCGGTTTCAAACTCTCCGTTAATTTCACCGAAGCTTTTGTCTATTTTTACTAATTCATCAAGCCTGTTTTGTATTTGCCCCAGCAAATCATTTACGGAATTCCCGGAATCATATAGCGATGAATAAATATCGTTTGTAAGTTCCAGGAGCTTTTCGGAATTTTCCAGGATGTTCAGTTCTTCAATTAATTTTTCCTCTTCAGCCTCTTCGGGGCTAACGGAATCAATCTCTTTTATCTGGTAAGAAAAGAGGTCTTTTTTCTCTTTCAGCACCGATTCTTTTTCTCTTAGGCTATTCAATTCTTTTATAGATTCGTGCAAATCGTTATAGGAGTTGCGATACTCTTCCAATAAAATATCTAGCCCGGCAAACTCATCTAAAAAATCGATATGCGTTTCGGTTCTAAGAAGTGATTGGTGCTCATGCTGTCCGTGCAGGTCTACAAGCAAATTGCCGACTTCTTTAATAAGCGTTAGCTGAACCGGCGTGTCGTTTATGAAACAGCGGTTAGACCCCTTCAAAGAAATTTCGCGGCGCATAATTAATTCCGGTTCAAACTCAATTTCATTCGCATCCAAAACCGCTTTTACTTTTTTATTCCCCTCGATATTAAAAATACCTTCCACAATAGATTTGGGCGAGCCTTTTCTAACAACCTCTGTCGAAGCTCTTTCTCCGAGGAGAAGACTCATGGCATCAATTAAAATTGATTTACCCGCTCCTGTTTCGCCGGTAATAATATTAAGGCCTGAATCGAACTCAACAAAAATTTCTTCTATTAAAGCGTAATCTTTTACTTGTAATGATTTTAGCATAGCCGAATTGAATTTAATGCGTTTAATTTAATTTATTTTGTTAGTAATTTCAAAAACAGAAAATTGTAATATCCTTATATCAAACCGGAAGTAAGAGCCATATAAAAACCGCATATTGTTTTGGCGTCGCAAATTTCACCTGATGAAATTTTATTTTGAATTTCTTCCTTAGTTAATTCGAATACTTCCATTCCGTACTCGCCTTCCTCACGGTTATGATTGCCCGGAGTTAAATCTTTGGCTATATAGATGTGCAATATTTCCGTACAGAAACCGGGCGTTGTGCAAATTGCGCCTAACTTTTTTACAAAACCTGCTTTATATCCTGTTTCTTCGGTAAGTTCCCTTACTGCGCAACCGTAAGGATCTTCATCCTTGTTTAATTTACCGGCCGGGAATTCAATTATTTCTTTTTGCAGCGGGTAACGGAATTGCTTTATTAAAATAAGTTTACCCTCGCTGGTAACAGGCAACATAACCGCTCCGCCGTGATGAATTGCGGTTTCTCTTATTCCGCCGTTACCGCTGTCGTATATTATTTCGTCAACCTGCACTTCGAATACTCTTCCTTTAAAAACTATTTCGCTTTTTTTTAATTTATAATTAGTCATCAAACAATCCTTTTAATTCAATTAATAAAACAACGGGCTGCTTAAAATTTCTAAAAAATAATTTTAAGCAACCCGCTTAAACATTTACTGATGCTGCCGTATTTTTACGAGTGATAAGAAAGATCATAATAAGGAATAAGCTCATGCCCAAGATATTTGAGCAAAGCCGTAATCACTCCAAGATCATCCAGATAACCCACCAGCGGTGTTATATCCGGAATAGCATCAACCGGACTTATAAAATAAATTAGGGCTGCAGCTACTATAGCTTTCCTGTGCCATGAAACCAGCGGGTCTCTAAGATATCTTACAAGCGCCATAATATCTTTGGCAAAGGAAATCTTTTTCCCTACGCGCTCTAACTTGGTCCATAAGTTTTCTTCAACGTATTGAATTTTTTGATCAACTTCCTGCTCCGATTGACCGCCGAAGTCCAGTTCATCAAGGTCTTTCAATTCGCTAAAGTCTAGATCGCTTTCTTTCATACGCGTTACCTAAATTTATTTTTTATATTTATCGAACCATTCAAATACCGAGTTCCACCAAACCTTCGCGTCCTGAGGTTTAATTACAAAATGAAATTCGTCCGGGAAATAAAGCAACTTACTCGGAACGCCTAATCTTTGCAGCGATGTAAAAAGCTGGAACGCCTGCTCTTCCGGAACCCTGTAATCATGCGCTCCTTCAACAACAAGCACAGGTGTTTTAGCGTTTTGTATAAATCTTTGCGGATTCCATTTTTCATAAAGCTGTCTGTTCTGCCATGGGGTTCCTTTAAATTCCCATTCGGGGAACCATAATTCTTCGGTTGTTCCCCACATGCTTACCGTGTTAAAAACGCCGTCGTGAGAAACCACCGCGTTAAACCTATCCGTATGTCCTTCAAGCCAGTTTATCATGTAACCGCCGTATGATGCGCCCGCCGCGAAAGTATTTTTAGCATCGATAAACTTAAAATTCTTTACGGCGTAATCATAAACGTTCATTAAATCTTTGTATGGTGCGCCGCCCCAGTCGCCGGATATTGCGTTGGTTAATTCTTGCCCGTAACCTGTACTGCCGGTAGGATTTGGCGCAATTACAACATAACCTTTAGAGGCGAACAACTCGGTATTCCATCTATAGTGGAAGTCATCTTCCCAGTGGCCCTGCGGCCCGCCGTGTATTAAAAATATCATCGGGTATTTTTTATTTGGATCGAAGAACGGCGGCTTTACAATAATTGATTGGATTTTTGTTTTTGCGCCTTTGCACCAGAATGTTTCCGCGGGTATCATTTCAATTTTTGAAAGCAGCTCTTTGTTAAGATAAGTAATTTGTCTTACATTGCTTCCGTCCGCGTTCATCGCAAATATCTCGTAAGGAAGATTTGATCTTTGCTGTTTGAAATAAATTGTCTTGCCGTCCGGCGAAACAACAATATTGGTGTTGCTGTGGTCTTTTAAAATTGTCTCAACTTTGCCGGTGGCAATATCAATTTTATAAATGGAATTAAAAATTTCATTATTAGCAGTGAAGTAGATTGATTTAGAATCGGGTGACCAAACTATTTCATCGATTGAACGATCAAAGTCTTTGGTAATATTTTTTAATTTGCCTGTAGCCCTGTCGTAAATTACTAAATTGTGTTTGTCCGACTCATGGCCCGGAACCAGCATAGAGCTGAAAGCAATATATTTCCCGTCGGGTGAATAAACAGGCTGGCAGTCGCCTCCTTTACTTTCGGAAATTTTCTTTGCCGGCGTTTTTTCATCGGCTTTTACTGCGGAAAGTTCTACGGTGTAAACTTCGTTGTTGGTGCTGTTGGCAACCACCGGCAGCGGATTCATAGTGTATGCAACCTCTTTGCCATCGGGTGAAAAATTAAAATCGTTACCGCTTCCCAAATCAAGCGGCGGAACATCGTTAGGCATCATGTAGTTAAGGTCGAAATAATTTTTAGAAGCTATATCAAAAAGGAATAAATGAC
>DAIERC010000468.1 GCA_027347125.1 Ignavibacteriales bacterium | reverse complement strand
TAGGCAAACTAAGCTCCGAATTTTCATTACTGAAATAAGTAATTTATAATAATGTTTTCTGTAAGATTAGTTTTGCAATGATAATTTATTATTACGAGCACATAAATAAATTATCATTGCAACTATTATAGAGCAACTTTCCCGTTTTTTACCAGATAAAAAATTCCGTTACACATTCATAGCGTCAAAAAAAAACTTATTATTTAAAAGCTATTTCAACCAGTTCTTTTTGTTGCTGCGTAGACACTTTAGAAGAGCCAACAGCGGGGCTGGCACTTTCCGGCCTGCCGGAATATCTTAGCTTCTGCCCATCGGCGAGATTCTCAATTATACGCGGCGCCAAGAAATTCCATGCACCCATATTTTGAGGCTCTTCCTGCACCCATATAACATTTTTCGCGTTTGAATATGAATGTAATATTTCTCTTATCGTTTCGGATTTATAAGGATAAATTTGTTCAACTCTCACCAATGCGGTGTTATCGGCCTTGTTATCTCTTTTGTATTTAAGCAAATCATAATAAACCTTACCGGTTGAGAGCAATACTTTTGTTATATCTTTTTTATTTTGAACGGAAGCATCATCTATTACTTCCATGAACTGGCCATTTAGAAATTCCCCTTTGGGTGATTTTGCCTCAGGATGTCTAAGAAGACTCTTCGGCGTCATCAGAATCAAAGGCTTCATAACATTTTGTTTGATCTGCCTTCTTAATACATGAAAGTATTGCGCGGGCGTTGTAAGGTTGCAAACCTGAATATTATCTTGAGCGCAAAGAGTTAAAAATCTTTCCAGCCTTGCGCTCGAGTGTTCCGGTCCCTGGCCTTCAAAGCCGTGTGGCAGTAACATAACAAGGCTATTAGGCAGTTTCCATTTTTCGTAAGAAGCAACAATAAAGTTATCGATAATAACCTGGGCGCCGTTTGCAAAGTCACCGAACTGAGCTTCCCAGATAACAAGAGCAAGCGGATCAGCAGTGCTGTATCCGTATTCAAAGCCGAGTACGGCGGCTTCGGAAAGGAAACTATCCAGTGCTTCAATTTTTGCCTGCTGCTGCGTCATATAATTTAACGGTAAATACTCAAGGCCGGTTTGCATATCTGTTAATGCAAGATGGCGATGAGAAAAAGTACCTCTAACGCTGTCTTGTCCGCTTAAACGAACCGGAGTTCCGCCGAGCAATAAGCTGCCGAACGCTAATGATTCGGCAAAAGCCCAATCAGCTTCGCCTGAACCGTTGAGTAAGTTTAATCTTTGCTCCAGAAATTTCTTAAGCTTCGGATGAACCGCAAAATCTTTCGGAAGCCTGGTAATTCCCTGAACAATTGTAACAAGTTGTTCTTCGGTTAAATTTGTATTTTGAACCGGAGTAACTGCGGCCATTTTTTCTTTTGATACCGCAAGAGGAACATCTGTATTAAACTCAATACTTTTTCTTTTTATTTTATCAAAGGCTTCGCTAAGAATATTATATATCTCGTCATTCGTTTTTTGAATTTCATCGACGGTCAAAGACTTGTTTTCAAGAAGCCGCTTGGAATAAATTTCTCTTACCGAAGGATGATTTTTAATTTTTTCATAAAGAAGAGGCTGGGTAAAACCGGGTTCATCGCCTTCGTTGTGCCCGTGTCTTCTATATCCGAATAAATCGATGACAATATCCTTCTTGAATATTTGCCTGTATTCGAAAGCCAGTTTTACAACCCACAACGCTGCTTCGGGGTCATCGCCGTTTACGTGAAGTATAGGAGCCTGAATCATTTTTGCCACGTCTGTTGCGTAAACCGATGAGCGGGCGTCTTCAGGTGTTGTAGTAAAGCCTATCTGGTTATTAACTATTATGTGAATTGTGCCGCCGGTTCTGTAGCCGCTTAATTGAGAAAGGTTGAGAGTTTCGGCAACAACACCCTGCCCGGCAAACGCCGCGTCGCCGTGTATTAAAACAGGCATTATTTTTTTATGCTCTTTGCTGTCACCCAACCTGGTTTGCTTTGCCCTGGTAATTCCCTCAACAACGGGATTAACCCATTCAAGATGGCTCGGATTTGAAGCTACCGAAACGGTAACGCTTTTTCCGTTTCTTGTCTTATATTTACCTGCTGCGCCCAGGTGATATTTTACGTCTCCAGAGCCTCCGATTGAGTTTGGATCCCTGATATCTTCAAACTCCGAAAAAATTGACTCGTAAGATTTACCGATAATATTTGCAAGTACGTTAAGCCTCCCACGGTGCGACATTCCCAGCACAACTTCAAGTACGCCGCCATCGCTGGCTTCGTTTAATAAATAATCCAGCACCGGTATTAAAGTTTCGGAACCTTCGAGTGAAAATCTTTTATGCCCGATAAATTTGTTGTGAATAAAATGTTCAAACGTTTCCGCCACAATTAATTTTTTTAATATTGCGGCTTTTGTTTGGCTATCGAAATCCGGGATGTTTTTAACCGGTTCCATTTTGCTTTGCAGCCAAATTTTTTCAGCAGGATTTTGAATATGCATATACTCCGCACCGATTTTCTCGCAATAAGTTTTTTGAAGAATATCCAAAATTTCTCTAAGTGTAGCTTTTCTTAATCCGCTGAATCCGCCAGTAATAAATTCTCTGTCAAGATCCCACAACGTAAGTTTGTAAGTTGCCGGATCCAGTTCCGGGTGGTAAGTTGTTTGAGTGCCCAGCGGATCAAGGTCGGCAATTAGATGGCCCCTAACGCGGTATAAATTAATTAGCTGAAGAACCCTGCCTTGTTTTTCAATTTCTTCGGTATTGCCGTTTGACGTAAAGCCGCTGGGCTGGTAATCGGTTTTCCATGTTAACGGCTGAAGAGGAATTTTTATGTCTTCAAAAATTTCCTCATAAAAAAAGTTATTTCCCAAAAGCAGTTCATGTATCTCTTTTACGAAAAGTCCTGACTCGGCGCCTTGAATAATACGGTGATCGTAAGTGCTGGTTATATTCATAACCTTGCTTATGCCGAGAGTAGAAATTGTAGCTTGCGACATGGCCTGGTATTCCGCGGGGTATTGAATTGCACCCGTGGCAACAATTGTACCCTGGCCCAGCATCAATCGCGGCACCGAACTTATTGTGCCGATTGTGCCCGGGTTTGTAAGAGTTAATGTGGTTCCCAGGAATTCGGAAGGATCTATCAAACCCTTTCGCGACCTTGAAACCAGTTCATCATATTTTTGATAGAACTCTTCAAAGGTCATCAGATTAACGTTCTTTATATTCGGAACAATTAAAGAGTGAGTGCCGTCTTTTTTCTCGATGTCAATAGCTAATCCAATATTTATAGTGCTGCGTTTTATAATATTTGGTTTGCCGTCAATTATTGTAAATGCGTTGTTCATTACCGGGTTTGTCATTACTGCCTTTACAATTGCCCAGGCAATCAAATGCGTAAAGCTTATTTTCCCTCGGTTCTTTTTTTGAAGATAATGATTAATCAATGTTCTGTTTTCTTCAAGAAGTTTTACAGGGATAGTTCTTTGTGATGTAGCCACGGGAATAGTTAAGCTGTAATTCATATTTTCCAGTATGCGTGCTGAACTTCCTGTAATTATTTGAAGCCGGTCTTCTTCGGAAGGCGAAGGCATGTTAATCTGGTTTATAAAATTTGTTGTGTCTGTTTTAACCGAAGTTTCTTTTTTGCTTCTGCGTTTTTCAGATTCGGTTCCCTTTCCGAAAAAATTTTGCCATTGTTCGGAAACTTCCGAAGGATTGTCTTCATATTGTTTGTGTAAG
>DAIERC010000449.1 GCA_027347125.1 Ignavibacteriales bacterium | reverse complement strand
TGTGGAAAATAAAATCTTTGTTTTAACGGGATCGTTGTTTCCGAGTCTAGTTTATAATATAATTTTACCGTAAGAATATTGTCTTTATTTGAATGAAGTATATCCCTGGGCAGTTCAAATTTAAATGGATATTCACCTCCGGAATGTCTGTAAATAATTACGCCGTTTACAGAAATATCGGCGGTATAATTTAGTCCTAAAAATTCAAGTTCAAGTTTATGTTTATGAATTTGTTCCGGGGTAAGTGAAAAATGCTTTTCAAAAACCAGGTTGCCGTTGCCCTGGAAAATTGAAGGAACAACCACGGTTACTTTTTTTTCGTCGTCTTTAGCAGGGTAAACGCGCCATTTACCATTAAGAGAAATAATACTGCGCGTGGAACCGATATCTAAAAATGTAGAATCCGAAGGTGAAAGGCGGTAATTTGGCAATTCCTTAAAAATTATCTGGCCACTTATGGATTGCGCAAAAAATGTAAGAAACAGAAGAATTGCTAGAGAGAAAATTTTGGGGAATCCCATCCGTATATTGCGTCCTAGTTTATAAAAATTAAACCGACAAATATACTAAAGAACCGAGGGGAAATCAATGTAAATTTTAACTCGGCCGACCTAAAGAATAAGGTCAGCCGGTTCTACTAAAGCATTATAACTTAAGCAATTAAACTGATTTAATAATCGCCATGAAGGAATCTGCTTTTAAGCAGGCTCCGCCAACTAGCGCACCGTCGATATCTTTTTGAGACAACAATTCGGCAGCGTTATCTGCCTTTACGCTTCCGCCATACTGTATTACCAGTTTTTCAGCAGCATTTTTAGTATAAATTTTGGCAATTAAATTTCTTATAAACAGGTGAACTTCTTCTGCCTGGGCAGGTGTGGCTGTTTTGCCTGTACCAATTGCCCAAACCGGTTCATAGGCTAGTATTATATTGTTTAAATCGGTCGCGGAAATTTCCTTTAAGCCTTCAACTACCTGTCTTTCTATTATTTTGCTTGTTATTTCCGCTTCTCTTTCCTGCAAAGTTTCACCTACGCAAAATATCGGTTTCAAACCGCTTTGAAGTGCTTTTTTGATTTTTTTGTTTATTAATTCGTCGCTTTCGCCGAAAATTGTTCTTCTTTCGGAGTGACCTAAAATTACATATTCGCAGCCTGCCGATTTTAACATGGATGCGGATATTTCACCGGTAAATGCGCCGTTTTCTTCAAAATACATATTTTGCGCGCCTAATTTAACGGTAGTGTCCTTTACCAATGTAGCCGCCTCACTTAATGAAGTGAATGGGGGACAAATAATTACGTCGCAATGAATTTGCTGACCGCTCAATCCGTTAATTAATTTTGTTATCAGATCTTTTGATTGACTCAGATCGTTATTCATTTTCCAGTTGCCGGCAATAACTTTTCTGCGCATGGTTTCCTCTTGTTTATTGGCTGAAGTTTAATTCAAAGTTCACTACAAACTTACAAAGCCGGGTTTTCAACAGCAACGTTTTTTTAAAAAGAGTAATACCGCTTGCGCCGTCACATTTAAAACCAGGTGTCGGTAAATACTTGACAATGAATTACATATATTGATATATTTCAATAGATGAATATTAAGACTAAAGAAATTACCATAGTAAAAACAGCAAAAGCGCTGTCAGACAAAACCAGGCTGCGAATTCTTAAAGAAATTGCCGCAAGGGGAAGTATCTCATGCGGTGATGCCGAGAAGATTGCCGGACTTTCACAGCCAACGGTTTCGCATCATTTAAAAATATTAACCGATGCGGGTCTGCTTAATGCCGAGAAGAGCGGCAGGCATGTTATTCTGTCCGTTAATAAAAAAGCTCTCGAAGAATTCGGCGAATTGATCTCGGAATCTATTATACCGTAAAAATTTTTTACCCGCACGTATTGATATATTTCAATATATGGATGTGTGGACATGATATTATAAAGAATTGATAATTTAACAAAATATAAAATAACGGAGCAACTTATGCAGGATCTATTATTCAGCGAATATAAACTTGGCGGTAGAACACTTAAAAACAGAATCGTTATGGCCCCCATGACCAGGAGCAGAGCTGTTAATAACATACCGAATGATCTTATGGCCGAGTATTACAAACTACGAACGGATGCAGGACTTCTTATAACCGAAGGCACTTCACCTTCACCAAACGGACTTGGTTATGCCCGCATTCCCGGTTTGTTTAACAATGATCATGTTGACGGCTGGAAAAAAACAACACACGCGGTACACGATAACGGCGGACGTATATTTGTTCAACTTATGCATACCGGGCGCGTGTCCCATCCACTTAACCTGCCGGCAGGCGCAAGAGTTTTGGCGCCCTCCGCAATTGGAATTAATGGAGATACATGGACAGACAAAAAACAGATGCAGCCTTTTCCTGTACCACAGGAAATGACTTCGGAAGATATCGACAATGCAATTACCGAATATGTTCAAAGCGCCAAGCTTGCAATTGAAGCCGGGTTCGACGGTGTTGAACTTCATGCCGCAAACGGGTATTTAATTGAACAATTTATAAATCCATCCGCTAATCAACGAAGCGATAAATACGGCGGCTCAATTGAGAACCGCATCCGCTTTGCTGTTGAAATAGCAAGTAAAACCGCCTCCGAGATCGGAGCCGGGCGTGTGGGCATAAGGGTTTCCCCATACGGAGTATCTAATGGCTTAACGTTTTATGATGACATAGATAATACTTACTCACAACTAGCGGGCGAGCTTAATAAACTGGATTTGGCATACATGCACATTGTCGATCATAGTGCGATGGGCGCGCCATCGGTAAACCCTGAAGTAAAAAATATAATCCGCCGGAAATTTAAAGGCACAATCATTCTTGCCGGCGGATACGATGCCGAAAAAGCGGAACAAGATATACGTGAAAACAAAGCCGATCTAATAGCTTTCGGCAGATATTTT
>DAIERC010000440.1 GCA_027347125.1 Ignavibacteriales bacterium | reverse complement strand
TACAGGTAAGAAAATTGAGCTGTCATTCGAGGACAACAAGGCGATAAAAGCAAAGCTCAGCTTGGCAAATAGATATAATGATATGTATATGGCTTGCGGCGAAAATACTTTGATCGACGGCATCCGAGGTTCCAATGATTTTCATGATGGACTATGGCAAGGATTTAACGGAGTTGATTTTGAAGGCGTAATTGACCTGGGGAGTGAAAAAGCAATTTCAGAAGTATCGCCAAGATTTTTGCAGGATATGAAAGCATGGATCTTCATGCCGGCAAGCGTGGAAATCGCTTTATCGAATGACGGCGTTAATTACTTTCGAAAAAAAATAATTGAGAACAACATTCCTCAGAATGATTCTCTAGTTGTGCTTAAAGATTTTCAAGCAAGTTTTAATAATGATAAAGCCAGGTATATTAAGGTAATTGGGCGCGGTATAAAAAAATGTCCTCCGTGGCATACAGGCGCCGGGCAGGATGCATGGTTGTTTATAGATGAAATAGAAGTTAAATAACATGATAATTATTATGCTTCTTTGGGTTTACGGAAATTAAAAATGCGAAAAATATTTTTTTTTCTTGCGATAATTTTATTTTCTGCTCTGTGGACTTTTTATAGTGCCCGGGCGCAAGACAGATATAAATCCAAAGGGATGCGAACATATTGTAACCCGGTGAATTTGAGTTATCGGTTTTGTCTTGACAAACCCTCAAGACGCGAAGCCGCTGATCCAACATTAATTCTTTTCAAGGACGAGTATTATCTTTTTGCATCCAAGTCCGGCGGCTACTGGCATTCTAATAATTTACTTGATTGGGACTTGATAGAAACACAGGATTTGCCCGTCGAAGAATATGCGCCGACCGCTGTTGTAATTAAAGATACAGTTTATTTTATGGCGTCTGGGGAGAAAAATCCAATCTTCAAAACTGCTGATCCTAAAAACGGAAAATGGAAAGTAGCAAATCCCGGTCTTCCGTTTAATCTAACAGACCCCGATCTTTTTTATGATGATGACGGAAGATTATATCTGTACTGGGGCTGTTCGAATAAATATCCGCTTTATGTTGTCGAACTTGATTTGAGAAACAATCTTCAGCCAATCGGCAATCCGAAAGAATTGTTCGGCGCGGATGTAAAGGATTATGGATGGGAAAGACCCGGCGATGATAACACTTCGAAAAATAATCCGTGGTTCGAAGGTTCATGGATGAATAAATATAACGGAAAATATTATTTGCAGTTTGCCGTTCCCGGTACGGAATTTAAAAGTTATGCCGACGGAGTTTATGTTTCGGAAAGTCCGTTTGGTCCGTTTGTTTGTCAGCGCAGTAATCCGTTTTCGTTAAAGCATGGAGGATTTATTTGCGGCGCCGGGCACGGAAGCACTTTCCGGGATAAGTTTGGAAATTATTGGCACATCGCGACTCAAACAATTTCAGTTAAGCACATGTTCGAACGCAGACTCGGAATTTTTCCGGCAGGCTTTGATAAAGACGGAGTAATGTTTGCTCAAACCGCATGGGGAGATTATCCGCAGTTGATGCCGGTTAAGAAAAATGAGCCCGTTCAAAATTCATTTACAGGCTGGATGCTTCTTTCTTACAAAAAGAATGCAGCCGCATCTTCCACAATAGATTCTTTGCCGACGACTAACGCGTTTGATGAAAACATAAGAACGTATTGGAGCGCGAAGACCGGTGACAAAGGCGAATGGATCGGTGTTGATCTTGGAAGAAAAAGTTTGGTTAAAGCGCTGCAAATTAATTTTGCGGAACATGAAACAAATATTTTTGGAAAAAAGGGAGGTATTTATTACCAGTATAAAATTGAATACTCGAACGACGGTGTTAATTGGAAAACCATGGTAGATAAGAGCAACAATGCTGTTGACGCGCCTCATGATTATATAGAATTGTCTAAACCGGTTAACGCACGTTATATAAAACTAATTAATCTTCATGTCCCAGGCGGAACATTTGCCGTATCTGGTTTTAGAGTATTTGGCAATGCTTCCTTTCCCAAGCCTAAAAGTGTTAATTCTTTTACCGCGGTAAGAGATTTGGCCGATACCAGGAACGCTTCTTTAAAATGGGAAAAAGATAAAACCGCTACCGGTTATATGATTAATTACGGCGCCGACAAAAACAAGTTGTATAACCATCTAATGGTTTATGAAAACAATTATGTTGAGCTTCACGGACTTACCGCAGGAGTCGATTATTATTTTTCAATAGATAGTTTTAACGAAGGCGGAATTAGTAAAGGAAATCAAATTATTCAAGCTAAAGCAAATCCTTAAGGGACGGAAAATCATTTATGAAAAAAAATTATTTACTTGTAGTAATAACTGTTCTTTTCTCGGTTGGCATTGTAAATGCGCAATCAAAAAATTACTGGAGCGGAGAGGTTCGAACAAAAGAATCTTATCTCTACGGCAGAATTGAAGTAAGAATGAAATCCGCCGATGCGAGCGGCGTTACCTCAACATTGTTTACCTACAATACAAGCTCAAGCATTTATAATGAAATTGATATTGAAATAATGGGCAAAGATCACAACGAGGTTCAGTATACAACTTTTACTCCGGATCAATCCGGCGTTAACTACAAGCAGACGGTTAGCTTTAATCCTCATGCCGCTTTCCACGTTTATGCCATTGAGTGGACACCGGATTATGTAGCATGGTCTGTCGACGGATTTGAAATTCACAGGGACAACAGCGATCGCATTCAAGCGCTGTTTCTTCCTCAAGCAATTATGATGAATTTCTGGATGCCGAATTCCGTTGATTGGGCCGGAACTTTTAACGACAGCAGTCTTCCGCTTTATGCAATGTACGATTGGGTGAAGTACTATGAATATACGCCGGGAGTGAACAATAATTTCACTTTAAAATGGACTGACGATTTTAACACTTTCGATTCCAACCGATGGATCAAGTCCAGTTCAACCTTTGGCTCCAACCTATGCGATTTTCAACCGAATAATGTTTTGGTGAAAGACGGCTATCTGCTTTTATGTATGACTAAAGCCA
>DAIERC010000438.1 GCA_027347125.1 Ignavibacteriales bacterium | reverse complement strand
TTGATCGCCGATGTTAACGCACAACCTGCAGCCTTTATGCAAAACACGGTAAGATTCATTCCATACCAAGTTTAAATTATTTATATAATTCTCATAATTATCGTTGTAACCCAGTTGTTGGTTAGAGCCGTAATCTTTTAGCTGCCAATAAGGCGGAGAAGTTACAATCAGATGAATGGATTCATTTTTAACTTCTTGCATTTTCCTGGAATCGCCGTTTATAATTAAATGCTTTGTTTTCATTTTTATCGATCAATTATTTTAAGAAAGGTTAAAGATATTATTTCAATAAATAAAAAGGACCTTGCAATTTTTTAACTTGTATAAATATTATTATCATTCCTCTTCCGGGTTTATATTGCTATTGATTGGAATCTTGAAGAACTCCCGGAAAACGGAGGGTTTTTGAATTTACTAAAACGTAATTTTAATTACTATCATTTACCTTCGCCCGCAGTATAAATTTACCCGAATGTAATCTGGTATGGTATTAAGCTTTAAGAACCCGTTTATTCTATATCTTTCTGCCGCTGATTTATTTGAAAAAATGTATTAACCTGTTTATCAAACATTAAGTTTTATGTTTCCAATTATTAATGCTTCCACAACTCTCTATCAAGGCTTCGGTATTGAATCGCCTCGCTTATATGCTGCGATAAAATATTCTCACTTTCTTCAAGGTCGGCAATTGTTCTGCTTACTTTTAGAATCCTGTCGTAAGCTCTTGCCGAAAGCCCCAGCTTTGTCATTGCCATTTTAAGAAGCTCTGCGCCGGCGGTATTCAGTTTACAATATTGCCTTACTTCCTTCGAGGCCATATCGCCGTTGTTATAGATGTATTGCAAATCTTTAAATCTATTTAACTGAATATTTCTTGCCTTAATTACTCTTTCGCGTATTTGTACAGATGATTCCCCTTTATGTTCTGCGGAAAGGTCTTTATATTTTACCGCGGGCACTTCAATATGAATATCAATTCGATCTAGAAGCGGGCCGGAAATTTTTGCCATGTATCTTTGTATTTGCGGCGGCGCGCAGGTGCATTCTTTTGTGGGATCGGTATAAAAACCGCATGGACACGGATTCATTGCGGCGGCAAGCATAAAGTTGGCAGGAAATTCCAGCGAAAGCTTTGAGCGGCTGACTGTTACTCTGGAATCCTCAAGCGGCTGGCGTAAAACTTCAAGCACATTTTTTTTAAATTCAGGCAGTTCATCTAAAAACAAAACTCCGTGATGCGCATAAGAAACTTCACCGGGGCGCGGGAACGAACCGCCGCCTATTAACGCTGCATCGGACACCGTATGATGCGGATTTCGAAACGGGCGCTCGGTAATTAAAGCTTTATCTTTCGGAATTATTCCGGCTACCGAATGAATTTTTGTTGTCTCCAGTGCTTCCTCAAATGTCATCGGCGGAAGGATTGTAGGAATACGCTTTGCAAGCATTGTTTTACCGGAACCGGGCGGGCCTATCATCAAAATATTATGCGAACCGGCGGCGGCAACTTCAAGTGCGCGTTTTACATTCTCCTGTCCTTTTACATCCGAGAAATCCAGATGGTATTGATTGATCTGTGAGAATAAAGCGTCGGTATCGGTTGTAACTTTTTCTTTTTCCAGGTCGCCGTTCAAAAATTCGATTACTTCGTAAAGTGATTCCATTGCATACACATCTATGCCGTTTACTATTGATGCTTCTTTGGAAGAATCAGCCGGAAGAAGAATTCTTTTTAATCCTTTTCTTTTTGCTTCAACTGCAACCGGTAATGCGCCTTTAACCGGGCGCAATGTCCCATCCAGCGAAAGCTCACCAAGGAATAAAGAATCATTAAGCAAATTGCTGCTTACCATTTCGGAGGCAGCAAGTATCGCAACCGCTATAGGAAGATCGAAAGAGCTTCCTTCTTTCTTTATGTCCGCGGGAGCAAGATTTATTGTAAATTTTTTTATAGGGAATTGATAACCGCTGTTGTTAATCGCAGCTATTACGCGCTCTCGGCTTTCTTTTACAGCGTTATCCGGAAGCCCGAAAATTGTAAAAGAAGGAATGTTTTTCTCGGCGTTGGTTTCCACCTCAACAAGGTAAGCGTCAATTCCAACGGTTGCGCTTGATAATACTTTAGAAAGCATTTTTTGCCCTACTTAATTTTCCATCATTAAATAAGGGGATTTCCATAGTAAAGGATCAGAAAAAACGGGCAAGATTATTCTCCCCATACATTACGGCTTCAATATAAAAGATTAAGAATAAAAAGTAAAATATTTTTTCCGTTATTTTGTAAGTATCATCTTCTTGGTTTCGGAATAATTGGGTGTGGCTATTTTGTATATGTAAACACCGGATGGAAGTTCGGTTCCATCGAATGAAAAAGTGTGAACTCCTTCCGCAAGAAATCCGTTATAAATTTTTGCTATCTCTTTCCCTTCCAGGTTATATACAATAATATTTACCTGGCTCCCTTTTAAAAGCTCTACAACAATGCTTGTCTTAGGATTAAACGGGTTGGGATAGTTTTGCCTGATAACAAAAGGCTCTTGCGCCCCCTGCCCTATTTTTACCTGCGATGAATAAACAACGCTGCCGTCGGAATTAACCTGCTTTACTCGGTAATAAACAATATCGGAAGACTCGTCCCGGTTGTCAATAAAAGAATATTCTGTTTCGGGATTGTTGTCTGCGGTAAGCTGGTAGACGTCCTGGTATTCGGAATTTTTAGATGTTTTTTGCAGCACGTAATAGCGCGCTTGTTTAATGTCGCCGCCGCTCCATTTTAAATTATATGAGTTGTTAAAAAGAGAGATATTCAATTCCGGCGCTCTTGCAAAGATGGGCGCGTCAGAGTGGACGTACTGCATATTTGATGATGATATTTTTATTTTGTCGTTCTCAGCGTTGAGCTGGTCGTTTTTATCGAATGAAAATTGGTAAATGACCGAAGAACTATCGGAAACAAAATTTAGAAAATTCCGGTTTGAAAATGATACATCAACCGAGTTGCCGAGGTTTATAAAACGAAGCAGATCAATTTGAAAAGAATTATCAGTTGTCTGATCACCAAAAATAAAAATAATGTCGTCCGGATTGGTAAACGGAGGAAGCTGCGTTTTACCAAGAAACAAACCGTTACAATAAAAATCGGCGGAGTTTTTAATAAAGGATAAAATAA
>DAIERC010000433.1 GCA_027347125.1 Ignavibacteriales bacterium | reverse complement strand
TAAATTCAATTTGTAAGATTGATATTATCCCCACATTTTTAGGAGCGCATACTTATCCAAAAGAATTCAGTAAAAATAAAAGCGGTTATGTAGATTTAATTATCCGGGATATGCTTCCCTACATTTTTCAAAACAAACTTGCAAAATTTTGCGACGGCTTTTGCGAACCAACCGCTTTTACAGTTAATGAAATTGACTCGATATTTTCCGCGGCAGCCCGTTACGGGTTTGGTATAAAACTTCACACCGATCAATTTAATTCAATCGGCGGTATAGACGTTGCGCTAAAACATAATGCTGTAAGCGTTGACCATCTTGAAGTAATAAATAAAGAAGACATCATAAAATTTGGAAACAGCAATTCCGTTGCTGTTTTGCTTCCGGGTGTTTCCTTCTTTTTAAATTATAACTATGCACCGGCCAGGGAATTAATAAATTCAAATGCCGTTGTAGCCCTGGCTACGGATTATAACCCAGGCTCTTCCAATATTATGAACATCGGATTAATAATGAGCCTTGCCGCGCTTAAAACCGGGATGACAGTTGAGGAGATAATTTCTGCGTACACAATTAATGCAGCCGCAGCGTTGGGAATTAATAATGTTACTGGCAGCATTGAAATAGGCAAACATGCTGATCTTGCTATTTTTAATACGGAAGACTACTCTGATTTAATATACCGCGTGGGTGAGAATTTAAATTGCACAACAATAAAAAAAGGACAAATAATTTATAGTTTATAATTAACCGGCTTATTTTTTTAAGTCGAAATTAATATTTGTTTGTATCCATCGGGCTTTCAGATTAAGAGTGTCAGGATAAACCCAAAAGCGCTCCGACGGTTTATATGGATATGCTTTTCCATAATCATAAGTATCACTGCCGGCTACGTTGTCGAAACACCACAGTTTGTATTTACCAGGCAATACCCTGTTGAAGTTAAATGTTAAATTCTTTTTTAATTTTTCAGAATATACAGATTTATTCTTATCAAAACTTTGAAGCAGTAAATAAATATTTTTGCCCGGCTCTAAGTTTCCAACATTCCCGGAAACACCGGTAAAATCAAGTCCGTTAATTGTTTTAAATTTATATTGATAAAGCGAATCGTATTTATTTCCCGCTAAATCCGAAAACTTTGTCAGGTCAAGTTTTATTAAATAATTGGTATTCGGCTCTAACTTTTCACCCGGAATAATTATAAACGAGGCGTCATCTAAAAAACGGATATTGTATGGAATAAATTTTCCCGAAGTATCTGAAAAAGTAATTCCCTGCTTTGCCGAAAGGGAATCAAACGCATCGTTAAAAGAAAAAGAATATGTCTGCCCGACAAAATCGGCATCGGATGTACCGGCCGGCGGATTTGCAATTGCAATACTCGGTTTTGTAGTATCGGGTTTATCGCTTAATGTTAACGACAAGTCATCCGCGTGAAATATATTTCCGTATTTATCCGTAATATTTTTAGCAAGCACAAATACTTCGTCTTTTACGGGAAATTTCTTGTCGGTAACCAGAACCATTTCCGTTGGTTTTGTGTTTCCTTTAAACGCGTAATTAGGAACAAAGCTTTTTCCGGAAGTAGAATCTGTAATTAAAAAATTAGAAGATTTGATCATCGAAGTATCAATATCTTTGCTAAAATTTAAAAGGATGTGATACTCATCCGTCATAACGGCATTTATCATTCGCGGCTTAACAGTATCAAATTTTGAAATAAAAAAATTCAAGCCTGCAAAAAGAGTATCCTGGTCGGTGAGTTTTATATCTTTGTAAGGGATGCCGATCTCATCCTGTTCGGGCTGATAAATCAAATCACGGTATTCATCCTTTACTGCGAATACTCTGTACCCGCCGCTTTTTAAGCCAAGCAATCGATAGCTTCCGTCTTTACCGGCTTGTGAAATATAATCGGGTTTATTTGTCATCGGGTTAATAACGCTGTCGCTTTTCAGATAAGCAAACAGCATTATGCCGCTGGGTTTATCGGCAAATATTTTTCCGTTAATACTACCCCTGTCAATTTTATTGCCAGTGGAAAAAGCAAAGGAGTAAGACTCGGCCATACGGTTATGATTATTATAATCTTGTAAATCAGTACCAACGGAAACAACGTAGGTAATATTTTGTTTTAATTTTTGGGGGAAGTATACCCTCACCGATTTTCCCGTCCATTCAAATTCCAATTCGCCATCAACAGCGGGTGAAATAAAAAGCGCATCTTTAAAAGTACGATGTTCAACGTATTTAGAAAAATCTATTTCAATGTAATCTGAGTTAAAATTTATCGTTCCGTTTTCTGGATAAATTTTTACAATTTGAGGAGGCACAAGATCAATTTCACCGCCTCCTGGCGGCAATTGGTTTGCGCAACCCCAAAATACCAATGCAAGAAAAACGTAATAAAAATATTTCATTTTTTCTTTAATGTGTCCAACCATTTTCTGTACTTCATTGCATTACGTAAATGCTGCTGGTAGTTATCTGAGAATATATGCTTCCCGCTGCTATCGGCAACAAAATATAAATCGGCGCTATGAGCCGGATACAATGTTGCAAGTATAGCGCTTTTGCCCGGATTATTAATTGGTCCTGGCGGCAAACCGGCATGCAAATAAGTATTATAAAGAGATTTGATTTTCAAATCGTTATAACTTACTCTTCCCCACTTTCCGCTTTTCAAAAACTCAATTGTAGGATCGGCTTGAAGCGGCATACCTTTTTTCAACCGGTTAAAATAAACGCCGGCAATGGCGGGCATTTCTTTAGTGTCGTTTGTTTCGCCATCTACTATTGAAGCCAAAGTAATAATTTGAGGGATTGTGTACCCTAATTGCTTTGCTCTTTCTTTTAATGAATCGGTCATAAAATTGCGAAAACCATCGTACATCATCCTGACAACTTCATTAGGCGAAGAGTGCTCGAACATATCATATTTTTGTGGAAGCAGGTACCCGGCAAGTGATGAAGTTTTAAGGCCAAGTGAGTCTATAAAATTTCTATTATTGCACAACTCAATAACCGCCGCAGAATCTATACCGAGATCGTAATGAAGTTTTGCCGCAATCCATTGAAGTGAGCTCCCGTTATAGATTGAAATTGTTTTCAGATAATCAGCTTTAGCGTTTAATAAATAATCGTTTAGGCCGATGTAACTGAGGCCGTTCGGAATATAATATCTGGCGGCTTTAATTTTTTTTTCCGCACCGTAAATAAACGACGCTACCCTCATTTTAAACTTGCTTGGCACTATTCCTTTTTGATGAAGCTCATCCACAATTTCCGAAAAAGGTTCTCCCTTTTTTACTTCTATCATTACCGGCGATTGACCTTGATAATAATTCGGCGTAAAGAAAGTGTAGTAAAAAAGAACTACCAGCGCAATAAAAAAACTGAAAACGATCAGATATTCTTTTTTAGATAGAAGATTCGAAAATTTTATTTTCATTTTATCCGAAGAGATTTTGAAAATATTTCCTTTATTCAATTCCTCGCGTTGAATGGCCCGCGACTCGTCTAGTATTCTTTCATAAATCCTGTTCACAGCTTCTTCACTTAAAGGATCTTCACGAAAAGAAGCAATTCTTTTGCTTATTTCTTTTTCACGTTCCGGGTTGTAGGTGGCCATATTAAGTGAACGTTTAATTCTTCCGATTAAAATAGAATGAAGCGTTCGCTTACTGAGAAGTTTAACAACCTGCTCATCAATTTCATCAATGCCGTCTCTTAATTTAAGGAGAATTTCTTTTTTTTCTTCG
>DAIERC010000404.1 GCA_027347125.1 Ignavibacteriales bacterium | reverse complement strand
CTTAAAAAAGCATTTCTTGTTGGCGATATGAAGCCGTATAATACTCTTTTAATTGTGCCGGACTTTGAAGAATCCTTCATACAAAAAGCAATTGCTCAAAACAGACTTAAAGATTATTTCAGTTCGCTCGTTGCTAGGGTTAACCTAAGCCTCAGTCCGTATGAAAGGATTTTAAAGTTCACAATCTTAAAAAGAAATTTTGAAGAAAGCCGCAGCGAATTGACTGCAAAAGGAACATTTAAGAGAAAAGTAATTGAAACAAATTTTCATGCTGAGATAGAAGAACTTTATAATATTTCCAGGCTGAATTTTGTTTGCGGCGGTGTTGAACTGATAATTCCTTTCTGGATATTAAAAGATTTAGGACTAACTGAAGACGATTTTGAATGTTCGGGAAATGCACTTCATAATAAACAGAACAATACTTTTTTAACCGTAAAAAAAGGCATCCAACCACATCACGTTCAAATTGGCGATTTTGAATATACAATTAAATCCGAAACTATAGATCTCGGAACCTTTGTGCGGCAGCCTGTTCTATGGGTAGGTAACACGCAGTTAATAAATTTTTCTGTGTGTAAAGAAGATTGGGAAATGGAATTCCCAAATATTTCTTCGCAAATCTATGTTGATCTCGATCATCAAAAGTTCTTAAGCACGTTTAATAAGCCGGTCAATACTTCTTTTTTAGAATCAAAGTTAAACGAGATTAATCAAACAATAATAAAAGCCCTATTCGGGAAAGAAGAAATTTCTTTATCAGCTTTAAAGACATTGGAAAGCTATCTTAACTCATCCGATTATAAAGTTGAAAATTTAATAAGCAGAAGAATCGAAGCGCTGGCTAACCACCCTAAGTTTTCGGTAAGAAGCCTGGCATATAAAATTCTTCTTCTCAATCAGCCTCATGTTGACTACAACAGATATCTTCCGACATTTATTAACAGCGCCAGGCCTTTTTTAAATAAAGAAGTGATCGAGGAAATAAGCTTCAACCAGATTGAAGGATTCAGGTTGCACGCTTTAAGCCAGAGATTGGAATCATACAGGAAAGGGTTAAGCTGGCCGGTTTCCGACAGGGCGTTAACTCAATTTAAAAGAATTCTAGACCTTATCGCCAGGATGGCTTACAGCAACCCGGAGTCTTACGCGTTGGTGCGGGCCGAACTAATAAGCTGGATTTTACATAAACAAGAGCCCAGGCTTTCGCGTTACGCCAAACGTTTATTCAAAGAGATCGCCCGCTGGACCGAATCAAAATTAAAGCTTACATCATACGAAAGATCTCTAGACAACTGGAAGAAAAAACTTATTTACCATGATTCTATTTCTGAAAAAGAAAAACTGAGAATAGAAAATATTATTACAACAACTACCTTCATGAAGGAAGCTTTTATTTTAATATTTGATCGGGTTGTGTTCGATTTACAGGAAGTGCAGAACCAGGGGCTGTACATATCCAAGATAAGTTCTTCGCCTACGAACTTATTATACAGGATGAGCATCAATACCTTGAATCATAAACATTACGACCTGGTAATATTAATTAAGCCCAATATTACTCGTAAAAAAGTTTTGGAGACAATATATCTTACTTTAAAGATAGCACATAAATCATCCGGCACTTCAATATTACCTAAGCTTGGAAATTTCAGATCGGCATTAGGTATAATATCTTTCGACTTCATAAACGACCTTACGGTTTGGGAAAGAATCCGCCAGCTTACATCAACAGTTACTTCATCAAATAAGGAAGAAGTACAAAAGCAGTGGGAAATATTATTTAAACGCGGTATGGCGGCGTTTTTTACTATTCTAAAAAACAGCGACTATAAAATTATTCCGGGAGCCGTGGCCCCTTCGAATGTTGTTGTGCCAGAACCCCAGTTTAAAGAAGGAACAAAAATCCTTTCTATTACCGGCTGGAAGAATTATCATGTACATACCGATTTAGTTAAGCCGTTAATTAATAATTTTTACCTCCAAACTTTTTCCAATTACCCGTGGAGCAGAGATCATTTAAAAATTGATTGGCTTTTTGACGCTTGCCTGGAAGGATTGGGAGTTGAACAAGGATTTAATTTTCTAATTGAATTAAAAAAATCTTTACAGGAAAATTCTTTGTTTGTTTTCGATCAAAATATTTTAGCGTTATTAATGCAATACCTGGAAAAAGCTAAAGCCGAACCTTTTGTAAATTCGTACATACTTTGCGCAATTAGTAATTACCATGATTGGCTTAGGGAAAATCCTAAATCAACGAAAAAGGCAAAACAAGATTTTGTTCAGAACCTATACAACATGTACAGGATGGAAAAATATTCCGACATTCTTCGGTATATATTTTACAGTGAAACTTACTTTTCCGGAATTTCCGAAAATGTAACCGGGCTATTCATAAAATTAATCTCTATGCTTCATAAATATCCGCAGCAGCATGCAACAAAGAGATTGGAGCTGCTAGAGCTTCAGGATTTACTTAGCGATAAAACAGATAAAGTTGTACTGCATAAATTGATATTTCCAAAACTCAGTGCTGAGTCGTCAATGGAACTGGCTATCTCCGACGAATCCGAACAGGCTAACATTGTTTTAAAAAGCCAAATCAAAGATTCGCTTGGTACGGCTTATACTATAAGAAATCCCATTTCACCTTTTGAAATAGGCAGTCTTAATAAATTATTTATAATGGATAATTACCCGATAAAAATCGATAATGATTTGAAGTATTTAATTCTTACTGATATAGAAGATGAAGGAAATACTGTCGGCGGAATTTGTTATAAAATACTTTTCCCGAAAATTGCTCACATCGAGGGCATCGAGATTTCGCGCCCTTACAGAGGCAAAGGCCTTGCCGGAAAGCTTATAGAAGACCTGTGTAAAAGATTAAGCAATGAAGGTATAAAAACCGTAACAACTCACTATTACCTAAAAGCCTTTTTTGAAAAGTCCAGTTTCAAGATGGACAGTAGGTACGGCGGACTTGTACGATTCTTAAAGTAGCAACTTTTTTTATTTAAGAAGTATCATTTTTTTACTTGATGCAAAATTGCCGGCTTCAATCCGGTAAATATAAACGCCGCTCGCAAGATTAGCGGCGCTAAAAATTATTCCGTAGTTACCCGCTTCTTCTTCTTTGTTTACAAGTGTAGCTACTTCGGCACCGAGAATATTGTATACTTTTATTTTCACAAAACTTTTTTTAGGCACCGAATATCTTATGGTAGTTGATGGATTAAATGGGTTGGGAAAATTTTGTGCTATATTAAATTCTGTAGGAAGAACCGAACTACTTTGATCAAGAATATTGTTTATGTATTCGTCCGTTCCGACTAATAATTTTATAACCCGCTTTTCGCCCTTGGCCAGATTTAGTTTGAAGTTTCCCT
>DAIERC010000401.1 GCA_027347125.1 Ignavibacteriales bacterium | reverse complement strand
GCATCTACGTCCTGCCTATACTTAGTTTTCATAAATTGCAATGATTTCCACGTATCGTTAGCCGCGTTAGCCTGGTTATTAGGAGTAACGGGAAAGTCTGACCAAGACCACGCCAGGGCGCCGGCATAGCCGTTCAAATAAAGTATAGGGAAAAGATTTAGATCCGGTATCCCGTCGGTATTTGCCATATAAAACTCCGCAACCACAGTAGGCTTATTTAGACCCCAGTATGAAAACGGATGTGAAAAGGGAGACAGCGTGGTGGAGCCGCTGCTATAATAATGCACACAATAAAAATCCAGTATGCCTAACGAATCACCGCCGGCTGCAATTAAACGATCGTCTCTGTAATTGTTAGTGTTTGGTATGGCGGCAACCTTTAATAAATAATCTTTCATTTGCTGAGCAGTAAGATTTGATCTGTGCCCCTCATTGAATGTGTCTGTTATACTTTGCAGTTGCTCCATTGACATTGAGTTTACATCCTGTATTGCAGATGCTTTGGCAATGGGGTTTATGTCGGTAAGCGTCTGAAAACTTCCGGGCCCAGTCGTAACAAGAGCATTAGGATCGGTTCTATGAATGGCTCCGGCAATAAGATTTGTAAATTGTTGAACAGCTGAAGAAGAAACCGTAGGATCGCCGGCATAATAATTCATCCCGTCGGTCATTCCGTTAGGTTCGTTGCAAACTTCCCAGGCAATAATCGCGGAGTCGCCTTTAACCGAATCTACCATTGGAACAAGGGCATTACGAATAAACGCACCGGTGTATGAAGTGTCTGTAAGTATTTTTTGATTAGCATACAGGTGCAATGAATCCAGCTTGGGTTTCCTCAGCATGTCAAATGACCATAGGCATAAAACAAGCCCCACATGGTAATGCTGGGCTAATGAAAGAATTTGTTTTAGATTTTGAATTGCAACAGTACCGGGACCGGTAACGAATCCGCCGGAATTATACTGGGGAGCCTGGGAACCATCCGTAAACAACCAAAGCCTCATTGCGTTTCCGCCGCTGTCGCGGACAGTCTGAAATTCTTTTCTAAATTGATCCAAACCCGGCGGATTGGGACCGAGATCGGAGGCAAAATTTACCCATGCCGCATTTATTCCACTTAGGAATATATCTTTATTCGCATAATGAATTCTTGATTGACCGAATATTTTTATTTGGAAAGAAATTATTAAAAGCAGAATAAATAATACGGTCGTTTTCTTTAATGAAGCAGTATTCGAAGAAACCATCTTTCCTCCCTAAAATAAATTAAGCCAGATTTTATGAATTCCAACATTCCAAACCGGATAAAAATTTATATTTTATCTGTTAACCTTTTATTGCCGATAAAATTGTTGATACTCAAATATCGCACCAAACCATAAGATACTTTTTTCAGCAAAGGATGATTTTTCCCAATTTTAGTGCTTTTATTTCCTTAAAATAGATATTTTAATGCGCATGTAATTTTTTAAATATTCAGGCAATAAATGGCGTATTACTTTTGTTATCAACATAATAACTTTTTATAATTTTGATAAGGATTGCATGTTTGGGGTTTATTCCTTTTTGTTTATCTTTATCGCAACTAAGAACCTTAAGATTGAATGAAAACTTTTCTCAAAATATTCTTTGGCGTGCAGATTGTTCTTGCTCTGGCTTTATTCATGTTAACGGCGCTGCACATAAAACCGATTGTTGCCTACACAATAACTTATATATCATCTTCGGTTGTTTTTATAGCTACAAGCATAATGATTTTAAAATACGATGTAACTTTAAAATATGTATTTGGATTAATGGCCGTCGGGATAATTTTAAGAATTGCTTTTATGCCGGTTCATCCTATCGGCTCGGATGATTATTATAGATATGTTTGGGACGGAAAAGTTCAGGCAAACGGTATTAATCCTTACGAATACTCCGCTAACGATAAAGCTTTGGAAGACCTTCACACCGAAACACTTCCGAAGCTAATCAACTACGCCGATATGAAAACCATTTACCCGCCGCTTAGTCAAATTATTTTTTATGCTTCTTATTTAATCGGCGGCGACGGTTTTATCGGGTTAAAAATTCTTTTATTATTTTTTGAACTCTTCACTATGCTGGGCATTTTCTTAATACTAAAAAAATTGAACTTAAATTATAAATACCTGCTTCTATACGCTTTGTGCCCGCTTCCTATTTTTCAATTTTTTATTGACGCGCATGTTGACGGCTTCGGATTGGTGTTCATAATATTTTCAATATTTTTTTACATCGACAACAAGAAAATTCTGAGTTACATTTTCATCGGGTTGTCTATCTGCATAAAACCGCTTGGTTTAATTTTTATTCCCATTATGTTCTTTAACGAAAAAGGTTTTGCTTCGCGCATAAAAACATTTTTAATCCCTGCGCTGCTTTGTGTTTTGTTGTATCTTCCGTATGTGTTTACCGGCTCGCCTTTCCAGGCGTTAATGAAGTTTACCGAAAATTGGACTTTTAACGGTGTAATATTCGACATACTTGATTCTTTCGTTCATGATAACCAGAGAACAAGGCTGCTTTGCGGAATTCTTCTTTTTATTTTTTACATCCCGGTTATCTTAAGCAAAAAAGATCTGTTTGATAAAATTTATTTATCGATATTTTTATTATTTATTTTTTCTCCAATCGTTCACCCGTGGTATTTGGGCTGGCTGGCAGTGCTTCTTCCGTTTATACAAAGAAGAAGCGGAATTGCTTACGCGGGCCTGGTAAGTTTAACGGCTTTTACGGTACTTAACTACCAGTTAACAGGCGTTTGGAAGGAATACAACGTTGTGCTTGTCTTTGAATATTTACCGGTAATATTTTTATTTGTGCTTGAATTGATTACGAACAACCGCATACTTAAAGATACTTCTTCTAACAATGATCTTTCGGGCGAGTTGCTTTAAAAATAACCGAGTATAATTTGAGGCATTAAATGCTCTCACAATAATTCTTATAAAAAAAGGGAGATAATAATCTGATCATCTCCCTTTACAATTTTATTATTCAAAAGTTTTCTTACTTAAGCATCGGGTTAGCGCGTTTTATAAATTGTATCGGCTGCCCCCACGGATCACGAAGCATTAAAACTTTATCGCCCGCGGGAGTGGTTTCTTCAACAACAAATGTTGCGCCGGCTTTCATCAAATCTTTTTTGGCAACATCTATGTCCTTAACCATAAATGCAAGATGAATAGCTTGATGGCTGATGGTTTTAAAATCAATCATCGGGAAATCTTTATTCTGATTTAATTCAACCATCATATTTTTGCCGGGATCAGAGATGAACATGTTAAATGTAGGCGCTCCGGCATCACGCACCACTTTCATTCCTAAATTATCGACATACCATTTTGCTTTAGCGTGCGTATCCGGAACGTTAAACTCGATATGTTCAAGGCGAACACCTGTGTATTTAAACATAGGATTAACTCTTTCAACAAATTGTATCGGCAGCCCCCAGGGGTCGTGCAATACCATAACCTGGTCGCCGGTTGGAGTTTTAAAAAGTTCCTGCGCAACTTTAGCGCCCGCGGCCAATAATTTTTCCTCGGTCGCTTTTATGTTGTTAACTACAAACGCAAGGTGCAGCGAATTGTAATCAAGTTTCGCAAAATCTAGTTCGGGGTAATTGGTATTATGAAATAATTCCATCATCATGTGCTTTCCCGAGTCAGCTATAAAAAAAGTATAAGTCGGAGGCGTACCTTCACGCATAACTTTCATACCCAGGTTCTCAACATACCATTTAACTTGCATTACGGGATCAGGAACATTGAACGCAACATGCTCAGGCGTAAAACTTTCGACAGCCACAGAATTTTCTTTCTTGTTTTTTGCCTCGTTTTTTTCCTTACCTTGTGAAAAGCCTTTACCTGGCAGGGTAAGAATTAATATCAGAAGGAAGAATAAATATCCACGTAAGAATTTTATAAACAAATTTTCTTTAATCATCGCCGATCCTTTTTCTATGTTATCATTTAATAAAATAATTATTTCAATTGCGCGTCAAAAAAATCTGCGCCCGCTTTCGCAACCGTTCCGTCCTGTTGCGAAGTACCGCCGCTTACGCCGATAGCGCCAACCGGCTGCCCATCAACCATTAATGGAAGCCCGCCTTCTATCGGGAGGGCACCGGGCAAAGCGATTATCGCGTTTCTGCCATTTACAACCATATCTTCAAATGTTTTGCTTGGTCGTTTAAAATACACCGAAGTTTTTGCTTTTTTAATTGCAACTTCAATGCTTCCTATTTGTGTGTTATCCATTTTTTCCAGGTAAATTAAATTCCCGCCGTCGTCAAGAATGGTTACCACTACAGTTAATTTATTTTTTACCGCTTCAGCTTCTGCGGCTGCGGCAATTTTTTTTGCCAAATCAAGAGTAATAACTTTTTTAGAAGCCAGCTGCGCATTAGTAAGTGAAGCTAATGACATCGATAAAAATAATGAGGCGGCAATTATAAATAGAAATGATTTTTTCATTTTTCCTCCTTTAAAATTTTTTGATGGTTTTAATTATTTCATCTTTTTAAAGATAAATAATTCTTTCCCATTTTTCAGGTAGATGAGAAAATAATTATTGGTTATAAAGTTACGGGGCGAAAGATATTTTGATTTTACTATATGCTTTAAGCTTCATCATTTTCAAACTCTTTCGGCTATAGCGATAATATCGCTAATATGATTACAAAAATCTTTTTAGCAATACCAAGATATTCTCCAACAACTCTAAAATCATAATTAGGAATTTCTTCATATATTAATTTCA
>DAIERC010000253.1 GCA_027347125.1 Ignavibacteriales bacterium | reverse complement strand
TAGCAGATGAACCTTTTTGACCCTTTGAAAAATATTCTTCGGCTTCAAGTACTTCGGTTCGCTGTAGATGCCTAATTTCAATTGCTATCTTTTCGAGGGTAGCGCCAACAATGCCAAGAGTTGTTATAAATTCTGCGTGTCTATCGCGTTGAATAACCTGCGTAGAAACAGGGGCAGGTTTTAAGCCCATTTTTTCACAGACATATTCTTCAACCTTTGGAGAAAGATGTTCGAAAGTGCCTACCGCGCCAGAGATTTGTCCTACGCTGATTGTATCAATTGCTTTTTCGAGCCTTGCAATATTTCTTTTTGTTTCTTCAAACCAGAGAGCGAATTTTAATCCCATCGTAGTCGGTTCGGCATGTATGCCGTGCGATCTGCCGACGCATAAAGTATTTTTATGCTCAAGCGCTCTTTCTTTAAGAACAAGTTTTAATTCCAGCAGGCGCTTAAGTAAAAGCTCGCCGGCGGTTTTCATTTGGAATGAAAGGGTAGTATCCAGGATGTCGGAGGATGTCATGCCGTAATGAATATGTCTTGATTCGGGTCCAACATATTCGGCAACGTTGGTAAGAAACGCAATCACATCGTGTTTGGTTGTTTCTTCAATTTCCAGAACTCTTTTTACATCAAAATTTGCTTTTGCTTTTATAACATCAACATCGGCTTTAGATATTTCGCCGAGCTCGCTTCTGGCTTCACACGCAAGTATTTCAATTTGAAGCCAGGTTTTCAATTTGAATTCATCCAGCCAAATTTTTCCCATTTCAGGAAGTGTGTATCTTTCAATCATGAAGTTTTCTCCAATGTCATTTGTTTGATTATTTTTTTATTGTTCCTTAAAATTTTTAGGGTTATTGTTTCTCCAACACTAAACTGTTGGAATACTCCTACCAGAGTTTGCTCATCAGTAATAAGGTAATCATTTATTTGAAGAATTATATCGCCTTCTTTTATGCCTGCTTTTTCCGCCGGTGAATTTGTAAGTACCTGCAATACGATAACGCCCCTAGTAACTGGTAATTTATAATAATTTGCAATTCCCTGATCAACAGCCTGAATTTTAAGTCCGATATCAAAATTACGATCGACCTTTCCGCTCTTTTTTAATTGGGTAATTACTCTTTTAACCCGGTTAATAGGAATGGCAAAACCCAAGCCGATACTTCCTTTTACTCCGCCGGCGGTATAAATAATTGTATTCATGCCGATAACCTCACCAATGCTGTTAACCAGAGGGCCGCCGCTGTTTCCGCCGTTAATTGCGGCATCGGTTTGAAGCATATTTAAATAATAGCGGTTGTCGATAGGTTCAAGATTCATTCCGGTTGCGCTGATAACTCCAACCGTAACAGTTGGTTTGTCATTAAGGTTAAATAACCCGAACGGGTTTCCGAATGCAATTACCCATTCACCTATCAGGACATCATCGGAATTCCCAAGGGTTACATAAGGAAGATTTATATCGTCAATTTTTAAAAGACTTATATCCGTTGAGTGATCCGTTCCAACTAGTTTTGCCTTATATTCTTTGCCGTTGGTTAGCGTAACGGTTATCTCTGTTGCGTTGCCGGCCACGTGGTCGTTGGTTACAATATATCCGTCGGGTGAAATAATAAAACCAGAACCAAGCTCTTTTACTTTTTGACTAAGATTACCGTTATTGCCGAAAAATTGGCTGAAAAAAGGATCATCAAAGAAAGGATTTAAAGGGCTGCTGTATTGTTGAATCTCCGTAACATTGATTCCTACGATAGCAGGGCTAACTTTTTGAACTGTCTCGGTAATTGCGTTACGCCTGCTGTTGTTTATGTTATTATTGTATTGAGCTTGTTGTTGAGCAGCTATCGAGTCCTGGTTCGATTCATAGTATAGCTGCGAGCCCTTTTTGTTTTGGCTTATTAAGAAAACGGAACATGAAAAAAATAATAGAATCAAAGTGAATATTATTCTGTGTTTTAATTTAGTCATAATCTTACCTTTTTGTACCGAATAATTTTTTGTTATTTATCAGTTCAACCAGAGGTTCAAAATGCCTGGTTATAATAATGATTAGAAGTGCGGATGTAAACAATAATAATGTCGATATAGAATCAGGGTGTGGAAAAGAATATTTAAACGCGATGTTTGCACTGGTAAAAACCAATATCAAAGACATAAATGTTGCCAAGATATTTGCAAATATTATATCTCTTTTAAATAAATAAACTATTACCCACGCAAATATCCAAATTGACAGAAGAATTGGGAAAAGCAAAAGAGTTCCACCGGCAGCGGTTGCAAGGCCACGGCCTCCTTTAAATTTTAGCCAGGGATTATAACAATGGCTTAGAACAGCAAAAAGAAGTGCTAAGGACGGATATACAAAATCCATAGGAAATAATAAGCGGCATAAGTATACGCTGAGCAGGCCCTTTAAAGCGTCTATTAAAAATACAAGAATCCCTAATATTTTAGATTTTGAAACTTCGAAAATATTCATGGCTCCCACGTTACCGGTTCCGTTCAGCGTTATATCCATTCCTTTTGAAAATTTAAGAATGACGTACGCAGTAGGGAAAGATCCTAAAAGATAACCGGCTAGCAAGCTTAATAAATAATTCATAAGTTTTATATTTGTTTTTTGTAGCGACCGAAATTTAATAAAAAATTAAAAAAGCTATTGTGAATTGCTGGACATTTGAATAAAAATTAAATAAAAATTTAAAAAATTATTGCAAGATATTATGAATCCTATTATATTTGACACTCAAATTTTAAGCAAACTGCTGATAAATTGTTCTTAAAATGGATGTAACGCGGGAATAGCTCAGTTGGTAGAGCGCAACCTTGCCAAGGTTGATGTCGCGGGTTCGAGTCCCGTTTCCCGCTCTAAAATCCACTTAGCGTGGATTTTATTTTTTATAGCTGATTTAAGGCGCTGTAGCCAAGCGGTCTAAGGCGAAGGTCTGCAAAACCTTTATTCGTCGGTTCGAATCCGACCGGCGCCTCAAACAAAGAACAAATGTGAATGTATTGCGTTTATGTGGTTAGGAGTAAGAAGGACAAAAAGCGATATATCGGTTTTACGGATAATGCAGATAGAAAACTCACCGAACACAATTCCGGCTTAGTAAAATCCACGAGAAACAGAAGACCATTAGAACTGGTTTATTGTGAACATGTGGATAATATTATTCTCCAATAAGCAGCAATAATTAAATACTCAAACCGTATCAAAACCACAATAGGTAATATTTACCTCACAAATTTACCACCATTCGTGATTTAAAACATTCTTAAAAATGATTTTAGACTTCTCAAATTGTGGAAATATTCAACTATTTAAAATGTTGAGTTATCTACACCATTTCTAAAATGACAAAAGCCCTAATATTAGCTGTATTTACAACAATGTTTATTTAAACTATACATACTATTAAGGGTATCAAGAATATATACCACTTAATATTTGGCTAAAGAAAATGAAAAAACTTTCGATGATATGAACAAATACAAGTGGTATGGAACTTGCTATTTAATTAACGTTTGATTTTTAACAACCATATTAATGGTGCAATTATGATAGAGCTCTTAACAATATATTTAG
>DAIERC010000396.1 GCA_027347125.1 Ignavibacteriales bacterium | reverse complement strand
GGGGAAATAGTATAAGGAAAACCGTAATGTGTTTATCCTTTTTCGTTCCTGAAAGATAAAAATATACAACACATTTTAATATTTTCCTCTTGCGGTATTAAACACCAAATAATAATTTGTTTTATTATATTCTTTCAACCTATCATATGCGTCTTTAAATATTCTCTAATAATTATCTTGAAGCCAAAGTGAAGAAGAATTATTACGGTAACTTTGTAGTAATAAAACAGCAGAAAAATTGTTAATGAATATTCAAAAGATTTATTATGCCGGTTTAAATAGAAAAAACAAAGAGGATTTTTTATGGAAGAAAAAGTTAAACATATAATATTAGGCGCAGGCGGCGTAATTGGGAACGTGTTGACAAAAGAATTATCGGTTAATAATGAAAAAATAAAACTCGTATCGCGCAGCGCAAAAACTTTTAACGGTATAGAAACCGCAAAAGCCGATTTAACCAAATACGACGAGGTAAAAACGGTTATTGAAGAGTCATCAACCGTGTATTTAACGGCAGGGCTTGCGTACGATATAAAAGTATGGCGCACTGACTGGCCGAAAATTATGCGGAATACGATAGATGCCTGCAAAGCAAAAAATGCAAGCTTAATATTTTTTGATAATGTTTATTCTTACGGAAAAGTTACAGGTGCAATGACGGAGGAAACACCGTTTAATCCGTGCAGCAAAAAAGGAGAGGTGAGAGCAAAAATTGCGGAAGACCTTTTAGCAGAAATAAAAAGTAATAACCTAAAAGCGAGCATAGCAAGAGCAGCTGATTTTTACGGACCCTATTCGGAAAAATCCAGTGTGCCTTTTATCCTTGTAATTAGCAACCTTGCGAAAGGGAAGAAAGCTCAATGGATATCAAACGCCGAGACAAAACATTCGTTTACTTATATACCAGATTGCGGAAAGGCCCTGTACTTGCTTGCCAAAGCTGATGACTCTTATAACCAGGTATGGCATTTACCCACCGCACATCCGCCAATAACCGGCGAGGAATTTATTCGCCTTGTTGCCGAAAGAATGGGCGTGCGCGCTAACTACAACGTTTTAAAAGGCTGGATGATAAAATTAGCCGGAATATTCAATACTCAAATCGGCGAGTTGTATGAAATGCTTTATCAAAACAAATTCGATTATATATTTGATTCATCTAAGTTTGAAAAAAAATTTAATTTTATTCCTACGCCTTATGAATCCGGGATTGATGAAACCATAAAGGAATTCAGACGAACGGTTAACAATTAAAACGGGCAAAAGGTTCATATGTGTAATTGTTTGTAGACGCATTGATAATGAAAATAATTATGAGTTTACCTCCATAATAATTACGAAATGGCAGAATAATTTTATAAATTTATATGTACAGTTAGATTTATTATGTTTTGAAAGAAATTGTTTGAACTAATTATTTAATACATCCTTTTTATTCCTCTCTGAAGGAAATTAACCAGTCTAATATTTAAAAAATATTCTTGTCTTTTTTATTTCCTCTTCGAGAAAATTTACCAGAGGCCGATATAATCTTTAGGAAATTATAGTAATGGAAAATAAGAGCATGCACAATTTTCACATACCTGTATTAGGCACCGGCTTTTCAATCGATACTCCGTTAAAAGTAGCGCGGTACGGCATATCGTCTGTAATATCACTTGCCGATGACATGCTGATGGAAAGGCTACGCCGCTTTTACCTGGAAAAAAGGGAAGAGGCATATGTTCCGATAACGGATGAGGAAGAAGATTCGCGCGCAAAAAGGATTACCGCTTATTTGAACATGGTAAACAGAATAGCGAAGGAACAATTTCATAAATTAAAAGAGTCGGCTTTTGAATCCGGAAGCGAGATGGTTAAATATTTCTCAATGCTGCCCGATCTGTCTGCGTTAAAAATAAGATTTAATGAAATGCTTGTTGCCGATAATACTTTGGTGGCGGATATTCAAAAATGGTTAAGAGAAAATATCCGCTCCGGTGAAATTGATGTGAATATAATGACAAAGCTAGATAAAGCAAATTATGATTCGCATGGGAACCAGCTGCCCGTTGAATACAACGACGCGCATGCCGCGTTAAGAGGTTTTGCAAAAAGCGAACTGGAAAGTTCTGTAGTACTTTCCGCGGGTATGAATCCTAAGTTATTTAGTTACATGGAAACATTTAATGATTTTTATCCGGCTAGCGACGGCAGGTTCAAGAAAAAAATTATAATTAAAGTAAGTGATTTCAGATCCGCTTTTATTCAAGGCAGATTTTTGGCTAAAAAAGGATTGTGGGTTTCTGAGTATAGAATTGAATCGGGTTTAAACTGCGGCGGGCATGCTTTTGCCACCGACGGTTATTTACTGGGACCGATTCTTGAAGAGTTTAAAGAGAAGAAAGAAGAATTATTAAATTCCGTTACGGCGTTATATACCGAAGCGCTGAATAAGAAAAACAGACATTATAACATTGATTCTTTGAAAATAGAATTCACGGTGCAAGGAGGCGTAGGAAATTCTGCGGAGCATAATTTTTTAATTCGTAAATACGGTGTTAAATCTGTCGGCTGGGGAACTCCTTTTCTTCTTGTACCGGAAGTAATGAATGTTGATAAAGATACTTTGGAAGCATTAAGTAAAGCGGGTGAAAACGATGTATATTTAAGTAATGTTTCACCGCTTGGAGTTCCTTTCAATTATTTAAGGGGAAGTAAAAAAGAACTGGAAAAAATCGAACGGATAGAAAACGGGAAGCCCGGAAGTTTGTGCCCTAAAAAGTATATCACTTTTAATAAAGAATTTTCAGACAAACCGTTATGCACAGCTTCGATTACATACATCAACAAGAAGATAAAAGAATTAAAGGAAAAACTCATCTTCCCCGAAGAGTATAAAAAAGAAGTGGAAAAGGTTACCGACAAAGTATGTTTATGTTTAGGGCTCGGCGCTTCGGCACTTTCCGTTAATGATATTGAAACGCCAAAAACGAGTAATGCCACTGCAGTATGCCCCGGGCCGAACATCGCTTACTTTTCAAAGATTGCAACTCTCAAGGAAATGGTAGATCATATATATGATAGGATTAACCTTATTACTGCGGCACACAGGCCAAACATGTTTATAAAAGAGTTAAGTCTTTATATCGATTATTTTATGAATAAGCTTGATGAAAGTATAAAGCCGCATTCGGCGCAGGTTGAGGAATATTTTAATAATTTTCACAACAATCTAGTTGATGGAATAAATTATTATAAAAATTTAATTCCCGATCTTAAAGAAGAAACGATAAAAGCCAGGGAGAAAATAATTCAAGATCTCGAAGAACTTGAGAACAAAATTATTTCAAAAATATTTGTAGCAACATAAAAACGAGTAATCAGTAAAAAAATATTTAAAAACTATTTAGGACAAATAATGACGACGTTCGCAGAAATCGGTGTTGATTCGAAAATAATAAAAGCAATTGAAGAACTGGGATTCGAAAACCCGATGCCGGTGCAGGAAAAAGTAATAAGCTATTTGATGCGTGAAGATTCCGGCGATGTAATAGCGCTGGCTCAAACCGGAACCGGTAAAACAGCAGCCTTCGGTTTGCCTTTAATTCAAAAAACCGATATATCGGTAAAACATATTCAACACCTGGTTTTGTGCCCTACAAGAGAGTTATGCCTTCAGATAAGCAACGATTTAACAAGCTATTCAAAATACAAAAGCGGAATCAAAATCGCGGCCGTATACGGCGGCGCAAGCGCAGAAACGCAAATAAGAGATATTAAAAAAGGCGCACAAATTATTTCGGCTACGCCGGGAAGACTTAACGACTTAATTGACAGAGGGGTTGTTAACCTTTCTAAAATTAAAACCGTTGTTCTTGATGAGGCCGATGAAATGCTTAATATGGGTTTCAGAGACGAACTGGAATCAATCCTTGCAGAAACTCCGGCGGGTAAAAACACGCTTCTTTTTTCAGCAACTATGCCGAATGAAGTAATGGCTATTGCCAACCGTTATATGAAAAACCCGGAGGAGATAACCGTAGGCAAAAGAAATTCGGGCGCCGAGAATGTTGAGCATGTTTGTTATATGGTACATGCTAAAGACCGTTATTTGGCGTTGAAAAGAATAGCCGATTTTTATCCTGAAATTTACGGCATCATTTTTTGCAGAACGCGTTATGAAACAAAAGAAGTCGCAGAACAATTGGTAAAAGACGGATACAACGCGGAAGCACTCCACGGAGATTTGTCGCAGCAGCAAAGAGATGCTGTAATGAATAAATTCCGTATCAAGCATCTTAAGCTGCTTGTTGCCACAGATGTAGCTGCCAGAGGGCTTGACGTTGATAGCTTAACTCATATTATAAATTATAATTTGCCCGAGGACCTTGAAATTTATACGCACAGAAGTGGCAGAACAGGCAGAGCGGGTAAAACAGGCATCTCAATTATAATTGCCAACTTAAAAGAAAAACACAGCCTAAACACAATTGAAAAACAGATAAATAAAAAATTCAAACATCTGCCTATTCCTTCCGGCAAAGAAATTTGCGAGAAACAACTTTTTTATCTTGTAGATAGAATGCAAAATGTAGAATTAAATGATACGCAAATAGATTCTTTTCTCCCGGATATCTATAAAAAATTAGAGACGGTGCCGAAGGAAGAATTAATAAAAAGATTCGTATCGCTGGAGTTTAATCGCTTTCTTGATTATTATAATAACACACCGGATCTTAATGTACCTAGCGACGGCGGTTCACGTTCTAGAGGTAATTCGACAGCATCCGGATTTACAAGATTTTTTATTAACCTAGGTAAAACAGACGATCTTAAACCGGCCAACTTAATCGGTATGGTAAACGATTATACGGGTGTTAGAAATATTGATATAGGCGATATAGAAATATTAAAAAACTTTTCCTTTTTTGAAGCGGACAGTAATTATAAAGACAAAATACTTGACGGTTTCCAGAATAAATCTTTTAAGAAAAGAAAAATCGGCATTGAAATAGCTTCAGGCAAAAAAGGCAGATCGGAACAAAAACAGGAAAGCGGCAACGATAGGAAACGGTTTAAAAGAGGACCAAGCCGAGATAAAGCGAAGCAGAAAAAAAATTACAAGCATTAAAAAAGAAAAGCCCGTTTTTACACGGGCTTTTTACTAGAACACAATTATTTTTTTAGAAACCAAGTAGAGTAACAGAACTTTTTGCAAGTTCAACCAACGGAGAGAAGTAAACACCGAAAATTAAAACCGGGGCAACAAATACCATCACAAAAACAATTGCGGCGTAAGAAGAAGATATAGCCGGTAATTCTTTTTCCGATTTATCAAGGAACATGTGTTTTAAAACTCTCGCATAATAATAAAGAGAAACAACCGTATTTAACAGTGCAATAACTGCTACCCCGATCATCTTCGCATCAACCAGCGCAATAAAGATGTAAAGCTTTCCGATAAAACCGGCAGTAGGAGGTAAACCGGTAAGTGAAACTAAAAGGATTGCCAGTGAAACACTTAAAAACGGTGCTGCCGAACCGATTCCTTTGTAATCATCAAGTTCTTCGCTGCCAGTTTTATTTGCAATAAGCATAACAACCAGGAAGGCGCCAAGGTTCATAATGGCATATACCATAAAATAAATCATGATAGCCGCTAGGCCTTCATTTGATAAGACAGCTAGACCAAGAAGAAGATAGCCGGCATGCGCAATGCTCGAATATGCTAGAAGTCTTTTCATATTATTTTGCCAGAGCGCTGCAAAGTTACCAAGTGTCATTGTAAGAATTGATATAATTACAAGGAAAGATTTCCAATCGATAACGTCAAGCAAATGCCAAAAACCGTTGGGATCGATAGACTGAATAAACGTAACTTTTATGAATCTGATTAAAAGCGCAAACCCCGCCGCTTTACTTGCGATAGAAAGATAAGCCGTAATAGGGATAGGGGCGCCTTCGTAAACGTCGGGAGTCCAGAAGTGGAACGGAGCGGCTGAAATTTTATAGCCCATTCCAACAAATATAAGAAGCCCTGATAATACAAAGACAAACCCGTGAACGTTGGCAGCTTGTATTAATGAGTTTATCTCATAAATATTTGTACTGCCGGTTAGCCCGTATAGAATAGAGATCCCGAACAGCATTATACCGGAAGAAGTGGCGCCGTATATTAAATATTTTAAAGAAGCTTCGCTGTTCCTTAGGGAATTTTTAGTAAAGCCCGCAAGAACGTAGGAAGAAAGGGAAAGCAGTTCAAGCGAAAGATAAACAACAATTAAATCGGAAGCGGAAATCATAAACATCATACCGAGTATCATACCGAAGATAAGCGTGTAATACTCGCCGTGTCTTTCCTTTCCTTCGTTAATTTCGCCCGACAGCATAGAGAACAAAACCACCGCAACGGATGAAAGAACAATCAGAAGCTTAAAGAAATTTCCGAAAGGATCAATTATTATCATCCCGGCCGTATTGGTAGTTGAAAATGCGAAAGCATTTGTTGAAAACTGGGCGATTATAAAATAACCTGCCGCAACCAGTCCCGCTATCGAAATGTAGGGGAGAAGCCTCTTGTCTTTATCCATAATAAGATCAACAAGAACCAGAAGCACAAGAGTAATAGAGATTGCTAGCTCGGGTTTAATTAAATATAAGCTGTTAACAAGATAATTTAGATTATACGTATTCACTTTTTACAACGTTAAAAATTTTATAAATAAATTTTAAAAACCACCTATTGAACCGTACAGAACTTTTGCATCTGCCATAAACTTAGCCATAGAATTAACCGAAGTGTTCATCAAGTTAAGCATTGCAGAAGGATAAATTCCTAAGAAAAGTACAATTAAAGCTAAAGGAACAAGCATAGCATATTCTCTGAAAGTAAGATCTCCTAAAGACGACCATTTTTCCTTTAGCGTACCCAGGAATACTCTTTGCAAAGACCAGAGCATATAGCCCGCGCCTAGCAAGATACCTAAAGTAGAAATAACAGTAATGGTTCTTATACTGCTTGAGCCGAATGCGCCGAGGAATACAAAAGCTTCGGATACGAAACCGCTTAAACCGGGTAACCCGATTGCGGCAAAGAAAGCCAATGTTGTGAAGCCTGCGTAAATAGGCATCTGGGTAGCGAGTCCGCCAAAATCATCAAGGCCTCTTGTATGCGCGCGGTCGTAAATAACACCAACAATCAAGAAGAGCATTGCGGTTATTGTACCGTGGTTGAACATTTGGAATATTGCGCCTGAAAGACCGATGGAATTAAGAGACGCTATTCCGAGCATTACATAACCCATGTGAGATATGGATGAATAAGCTATAAGTTTTTTAAAGTCTTTTTGGGCCATTGCGCATAGAGCGCCGTAAATAATATTTATCATACCGAACAGCGCTATATACCAAGCCAGCTGGTGGGTAATTTCGGGGAAAATAGGTAAACAAATTCTTATAATTCCGTAAGTACCCATTTTAAGAAGTACGCCTGCAAGAATAACGCTTATGGCAGTCGGTGCTTCAACGTGCGCATCGGGCAACCACGTATGGAAGGGGAACATTGGAATTTTAATAGCAAATCCTATGAACAAAGCTATGTAAGCTATAAATCTTAAATTCCCCGGGTTAAATGGTGATAGAATACCGGTAGCGGTAAAATTATGCACATTCATCATCGAAAGCATATTGAATGTAAAAATCTTTGTACCGTCTGCAAGAGTTTCACTTGTGCTGAAGTACAGTCCTATCATCACTAAAAGGATAAAGACCGAACCGAGCAATGTGTAAAGGAAGAACTTTATTGCAGCGTATTCTCTTCTCGGTCCGCCCCAAACGCCGATTAAGAAGTACATCGGCAGAAGCATTAATTCCCAGAAGATATAGAATAAGAAGAAATCAAGCGCTACGAAAACTCCCATCATCCCGGTATCAAGTAGCAGGAAGAGAGCGAAATATCCTTTTAACGATTTGTTGATATTCCATGATGATAGGGTAGCTATAAACGATATTATAGCGGTTAATAAAACCATCGGAACGCTTAGTCCGTCTATCCCAAGGAAATAGTCAATTTTTATTTTACCTATCCACGAAAAACCGCTGATATCAATCCAACGGAATTTTTCGATGAACTGGAAAGTAGATGGATCGTTAACACCCCCCAACGAGTAATTATAAAAGTGGAGGATAACCAAAGCCAAAATTACCTGAACCGACGTTATTAAAAGTGTAACACTTTTAATAATTGTTCCTTGTGTTTTTGGCAGGAATAAAATAATAACCATTCCCACAACAGGGAGAAAGGTTATAAGTGATAAGATGGGAAAGTTTTGCATTTTTCTTTACCTAAGAATTTCAAACTAAAATGACTTAAATAAAAACAATAGTATTACTAACGAAAATATTACGAACACAATGTACGTTTGTACTTTACCTGTTTGCAGCCTTCTGAACAAGAGTCCTATAAAGCCGCTAATATACGCCATAAGATTTACAAGGCCGTCAACAACTACGCTGTCGAATCTTCCGCTTAATCTTGAAAGAGCCTTTGTTGCCGTAGCGGAACCGTCAACAATGCCGTCAATTATATGAGCATCAAACCATGCAAGCCCTTTGCTTATGCCTAGAGTGGCCGCCACAAACGATGCCTGGTAGATTTCATCAAAGTACCATTTGTTAAGAGACAATTTGTAAAGCGGTTTTATTTTGTCCGCCAGTTTATCAGGATCAAGCTTCTTCCATTGATAGAACAAATAAGCAAAAAGAATTCCCAAGCCAGCCAGTACAAGCGATAACATCATTGCAGGCACATGGGCTTGATGCATTGCTTCGGTATATGATTCCGAATAAACAACTTCTTTTTCTTCCTGCTGAGCTGCGGTTTCAACTTTTACAGGCGCCGGGTCAGATTTCATAAATGAATATCTGGAATTCTGCGGTGTGTAAATTTGCGGAGCTTTTACCCATTTGCCTAAGAAAGCGCCAGCTTCGGGATTAAAAGGATTTGGTGTGTACCAAATAAATATTGATAGTGTTGCCAGTACAACCAGCGGCATAGCCATTACAAATTTGGATTCATGTGCATGATCGTATTTTTCTTGATTTCTCGGCTTACCGTGGAATGTAAGGATAACGAGTCTGAACATATAAAACGCGGTTAACAAAGCCACGAGGAAACCGACAACCGCAAACAACCATTGCCCGGTTAACGAGCCGAAAGCAAAAGTGCCGGCAAGAATACCGTCCTTACTTAAAAACCCGGAAGTAAAAGGAACGCCGGAAATTGCC
>DAIERC010000384.1 GCA_027347125.1 Ignavibacteriales bacterium | reverse complement strand
AGAAGGTGATGGTTAATCTGCAAATGTAATTCGCCGACAATTGTAAGTGAATATTTGAGGAGCAGATCGTAAGTTTCAAAAACAATTCCATATAACGAGTTCTCAATCGGCACAACGCCGTAATCTACCGAGCCGTTTTTCACTTTTTTAAAAACATCTTCAAAAGAGAATGAAGGAGAAGTGAAGATTTTATTTCCGAAAATTACTTTTGATGCGGTTTCACTATATGCGCCTCTTTCCCCCTGGAAAGCAACACTTTTCATTTATCTGTTATATTCCTTTTAAAATACTAATTAATAAATCGGTTTTATTCTTTAGTTCTTTCAAGCTTCCGTTGTTTTAAAATATAAAATCGGCTCGTTTCTTTTTTTCCTCATCGGAAATTTGGTTTTCATCCCGTTTAATAAATTGTTCTTCGGTATAACCATCTCTTTCTATTTTTCTCCTCATCCTTATTTTGTCATCGGCGGTAACCAGCACAACATAATCGAACAACTCTTCCATATCGGCTTCATAAATTAACGCGGCCTCGGCAAATACTATATCATTTGTTTTAAGAAGCTCTTCTATTTTATCAGCTACTTCTTTTATTACAACCGGATGAACAATAGAATTAATTTTAGCTACATTGGAAGGTTCCGAGAATACTTTATCGGCAAGATATTTTTTATTTACTTCATTACCGTTATATGCCTGGTTACCGAACTCTTTAATTAAAAGGTCTTTTATTTTTTTATCCGATACAAGAATTTGTTTAGATAGTTCATCTACTTTTATAACAGGATAACCTTTCTCTTCCAGTATATTGCCGAATGCGGATTTACCTGAGCCGATACTTCCAGTTAAGCCCACTTTTATTTTCTTTTTGGTTACCATTAGAAAGGCTGGTTAGTTAATAATGATTGATATAATGTAGGATCACTGCATTGGAAAAGTCCGGCCAAAGCCGGACTTAAAAAACAATATCCATGTTCATTACAAACATTAGTTATCTTTTTTTATTTGGAAGACCAACTAATTTAAAAAAAGCTCTCATCGGTTTTACCTAGCGTAGCTTATTTTTCTAACTTCTCTTATAACCGTTACTTTTATTTGTCCGGGATATTCCATTTCACTTTCAATCTTGGATGCAATATCGTGGGCAAGTTTGTCGGCAACAAGGTCATCAATTTTATCGTGCTCAACAACTACTCTTACTTCCCTGCCGGCTTGAATAGCGTATGTTTTGGCAACGCCTTCAAAAGATTTGGCAAGAGATTCCAGGTTTTCCAATCTTTTAACATAACCTTCCAGCGGCTCTCTTCTGGCGCCGGGGCGGGCTCCGCTTATTGCGTCTGCTGCCTGCACAAGTGGAGCGATAGGATGTTCCATTTCGATATCTTCGTGGTGAGATCCGACGGCATTTACAACAATAGGATGCTCTTTATATTTCTTTGTTAATTCATAGCCGAGCAACGCATGCGGGCCCTCAACACTTTTGTCAACCGTTTTACCTATATCGTGAAGCAACCCTGCGCGCTTAGCCAATGTTGTATCCAGCCCGAGTTCTGCGGCCATAATACCGGTAAGGTAAGCAACCTCAATGCTATGCTGCAATAAATTTTGGCCATAGCTGGAACGATATTTCATCCTTCCGATATGTTTGATTAATTCCTGGTGCATATTATGAAGCCCGAGTTGAAGAACAGTATTTTCGCCGTCATGAATCATTTCATCTTCAAGTTCCTGACGTACTTTTTCTACAACTTCTTCAATTCTAGCTGGATGGATTCTGCCGTCGGAAATCAGTCGTTCTAGAGATACCCTGGCAACTTCTCTCCTAAATTGATCGAAAGAAGAAAGTATAACAGCTTCGGGCGTATCATCTACAATAACATCAACACCGGTAGCAGCCTCGAATGAACGGATATTACGGCCTTCTTTGCCGATAATTCTTCCTTTCATTTCATCATTCTGTATCTGCACAACCGATACGGTAGTTTCGATGGAATGATCGGCGGCGGTTCTTTGAATAGCCTGAACGATAACTTTTTGAGCTTCTTTTTTAGCGTCGGCTTTAGCTCTATCATGTATATCTTTTATAACATGAGAAACATCGGCCTTAGCCTGGTTCGTCATGTTTTCAATCAACATTTTTTTAGCTTCGTCAGCCGTAAGCCCCGAAATTTTTTCAAGCTTTTCGTTCTGTTCGGTTTCTAATTTTTCAACTTCGGTTAACCTGTTTTCAATACTCTTTTTTAGCTCCAGTAGCTCTTTTTCAGATTGTTTATTTTCCTTTTCTTTTTTAATTACCAGGTCGAATTTCTTTTCTATATTTTCTTCGCGCGTGCTTAGTTGTTTCTCCAGGTTACTTATCTTTTGTCTTTTCTGATTTACTTCGCTATCGAATTCTACTTTCTTCTTGTACCATTCG
>DAIERC010000380.1 GCA_027347125.1 Ignavibacteriales bacterium | reverse complement strand
AATGCGGGTAGGCGCAAACGATTCGGTTTCGCCGGTAGAAAAAAAATTGTGGAGCAGGCTGCTTTATGTATATGAATTTTTATCAAGAGCTAAAAGCATCCCAGTTATAGGCAAACCTGTGTTTGGTATACTCGACGCATTTTTACGTATACCGTCATTTTACCCGATGCGCAATTTATCCAACACTACTTTCCAGGTGAATATGCTGGAGTCGAGCATCAAAAAAGGTTTATGTTCGGGCATGCTAAAAAAAATCGATACAAAACATCTGCCGCTGATTACTTCATTCTTCGCTCCTGCTATAGCCGCAGACATGAACGGGTACGATAATATTTACTGCATTATATGCGACGCGGATTTAAATAGAGTGTGGGTTGCAAAAGAACCGTGGGAAAGCAGGATAATTTATTTTGCCCCGTGCGGAAAAGCCGCGCAACGGTTAAAAGCTTACGGTGTTCCCGATGAAAGAATCTTAATTACCGGTTTCCCGTTATCTGTTGATATGCTCGGCGGAAAAGATTTGAGAATATTAAAAGCCGATTTAGGGCAGCGCCTTTTTTATTTGGATCCGGGCAACCGTTTTAGACCCTTGCACAACAAGAACGTGGAATACTTTCTCGGTGAAGAAAACTGCGTATTCAAAAAAGAGAGAAAGTTTACAATAACATACGCAGTAGGCGGTGCTGGGGCACAAAAAGAAATAGGAAGAACAATTACATTAAGTCTGGAGAAAAAACTTAAATCAGGCGAAGTAAAAATTAATCTCGCAGCCGGAACTAAGGAGACGGTTAAAAACTACTTTGAAGATATAAAAAAAGATTTAAATTTAGATGATGAAAGCATCAATATTATTTATTCCGAAGACATGACTGAATATTTCGATATGTTTAATAAAGCCATGCGCTCCACCGACATACTCTGGACAAAACCAAGCGAGCTTTCTTTTTACAGCGGTTTGGGAATACCGATTATCATGAGTCCGCCTATCGGCTCTCAAGAACGATTCAACGCAAAATGGCTTCTCGAAATTCATGCGGGAATAAAACAGGAAAATCCTGAGTATACAGACCAGTGGCTGTTCGACTTCCTTTATACGGGAAGGCTTGCGGAGGCCGCCTGGTCGGGTTTTCTTAAAGCAAGAAAATTAGGCACATACAAAATTATGGAAGTGCTGCAAACGGGAAAAATGACAACAGAAAATTCACCTATCCTTCGATAAATAATTTATGCAGGCTAAAAAAAAATATCTTCTATTATATTTGAAAACCGGCGGCGGGCACCTGGCGCCGGCAAAATCAATAGCTAAAATTATTGAGCATGATCCTTCGGCCAATATTGAACCTGTGCTGATTGACGGTTTTGAGAAGACAAAAAAAATTATCAGGTTTATAATTGAGGACGGTTACAGAAACCTTCAAGCAAAAGCAAGATGGTTTTACGAAGCGTTGTACGCCGTTAACAAAGTTAATTTGTTTGCTCAAATAAACAGCTCGTTAATATCCCACTTTGTAAAGCCTTATTTAAGAGAAGTATTCCGGGCGCAACAGCCTGAAAAAATTGTAATCTTTCACTTCTTTTTAATTGAGCCTGTTTATGAAGTTCTGAGAGAATTAAAAATGAATGTTAAGGTTATTACGGTTGTTACCGATCCTTATACCGCGCACCCTCTTTGGTTTTTAAATAAGAATCAGAACTTTATAGTGTTCAGCGAGAGGTTGAAATACCGCTGCTTAAGGCGGGGCATAAACGAGGCCGATATTACCGTTTTCCCGTTTATACTGAACGATAAGTTTTCCCAAAAAATGCCTGATGAAAAAATACCGGAATTAAAAAGGGAATTCGGTTATGATGTAAATAAAAAAGTTATACTTTTACTTGGCGGCGGCGACGGTATACCGAAAGGAATGAGAATATTAAAAATCCTGTTAAAGCGGTTTAAGAATATAGAAGTGGCGATAGTATGCGGAAAGAACAACTCGCTGCTTAAAAAAGCAAACAGGCTGAAGACCGCGAATAAATATGATAATTTAAAAGTATACGGCTACGTCGATTTTATATTTGAATTGCTAAACATATCCGATATTGTTATTTCCAAATGCGGCGCCTCAACGTTCCTGGAAATTTTAATGATGAGAAAAATTCCGGTAATTATAAATTATATGTGGGAGCAGGAAAAGGGAAATGTTGAGTTTCTTGTAAACAACGAGATGGGTATTTATGAACCCGATATAAGCAAATTGCCCCGGTTAATCGAAGGCTTGCTTGAAGACAAAAGTAATTATTTAAAATATGTTTCGAACATAGAAAAAGCATCGCTTACTAACGGCGCGAAAAAGGTAGCCGATTTTATAAAATCGTTTTAGAAATAATAAAGATTGCCGTGGAAGATTATTAACTAAAATTTATTCCTCACTACCACATTTCAAATCAATTAACTTCTTAGCATCCATAAGATCGTTGCGCGAAATAATCTTTATAAATAACCATTTTCCTTCCGGGAATAAAGTTGCTTCGGCTAAAGTTTTTTTAGCATTTGCATGCAGCTTTAATCCGGATAGTTTATCAAGATGTTTTGGAGCGAGGATAATTTGTGCCGTAAACATTTCTTCACCGGGATAAAGAGATGCTATAGCTCCGCCTGATTTCTTAAATCTTAAAGACCATCCGTAATTTTTTCCGTAAAATATTAATTCACTTTTGCATTTACCTGTTTTTGATATATGTTCAATCAGCTCATCCCAGAATAATTTTGCGCCGCCGATTTTTCCAATTATTTCTTCGTCGGAGGGTTTATATTGTTTATCGGTAAAAAATCCTACCGCCATAAGTGCTCCTATTAAGTTAATTTTATTTTAGTACCTTGAAGTAAACCGTATCAGAAACAGCCGAACCAAACACGCCGATGCCGTCCCCCTCAATATGTAATTTAGGCTCATGGAAATTTCCGTCCATTTCCATAACGTTGTTGTGTGTAAGGATAAAGTCTTTAAAATTCTGGTCACCGGCATAAACTATTAGCCGGTAATTTCCGTAGAACCAGATATCAAGCCATTCAACCTGGTAAGTAAGCATATCCGCGCCGGGCCTTGTATTTTGCAGCCAGCTAAAAGAGTGCCTGAAGGAATCCATATTTTCAAAAACCTGAGTTGAATCAAACTTATGATACGGGTTATCATAAATAAAGTTGTTTACAGCCGTATCATAAGCGGTTATCGTAAACGAATGAAAAGCTGCGTCGGGAGAAGGTTTGAACGTGAGAGTAAATTTTTTCTGATTACCGTATGTATCCGGCTCGCGGTACTTTAATTGGCCAAGGTCTTTAGCGGCAAGCGAAAGGCCGCTTAACGGTACGGTAGTAACGGATTCGGCATGAAGTATTTTATTGTCGATTTTTGCCTTAACATTAATTTTGTAAGGTTTACCGTTTTCTATTTTCAACCTGCCGCCGGCATCTTCAAAATATAGTTTGTTATAATTGAAGGATAGAGGATAGATTGTATTTGCGGTTAAATCCGTAATTGTTACCTCAGCGTTGAAAAGAATTATACCGGAAACATCTATGTTTGTATTAAGCGGTATGTTGCGGGTAATTTTTATGTCCTCAACTTTTTGGCCTGGGAAGATATAACCGTCTATAACTATCTTCGGCTGATAATCGGCGCTCGAAACATCAATCATACCTTCGCCGCAGCCGACAAGTATCGCCGCAATTAATAACTCCGAAAATCTTATTAGGTTTTTGATCGACGCCAAAGTATTTAAATAATATCTTGTCAATTTAATTTCCTTTAGAATTTAATATTTATCCCGATGCTTGGAAGAATAGGAATCATGTTTACCGCTTCCACTTCCTGTACCACTTTGTTTTCCATGAGTTCATTCCGGTAATCGATGAACCAGACATTTTTTCTGTTCCCGACATTAAATATCTGCAGATAAGGCGCAACCGGAAGCCCCCACAAAGTAGTTTCATAAGTAACGCTGATATCAAGTCTTGAATAAGCGGGTAGACGCGCCGTATTTAGCTTTGCAGGGTACAGTCCAACGTTTCTTTTATCGATTCCCCAGTCGGGAAACCCGGCAGCAATGTAAGCCGAGCCGTGCAAAGTTATCGGCTGCCCGGTGGAATAAATAAAATTAAAACTTAAAAGCCACCTGGGCCCGCTATTTACAATGGGTTTACCGAACGTTGTATTTACAAAATTGCTAAGGTTAATGTTGGTTACCAAATTTATTGTAGAAGTTCTATCCTGGCGCGGTACAAAATATTCGTCGTCGTTCAACCCGTCAACTTTGTTTTCGGTTCTTGCTAAAGAATATCCGAGCCAGCCGGTAACAGGGCCGTAATCTTTTCTTAATAAAATTTCCAGGCCGTAAGAATTACCGTTGCCGCGGTTGAATAACCCCTTGGTATCATTAAAGATCGGCTCGTTCATATCATTGTAGCCGCTCGGCGTAACATCAGTAAGAAAAGTTTGATTGAAAGAATAAACATCTTTATATCTTTTATAATAAGTTTCTATTTCCAGCTCGTAAATTTGTGCGATTTCTTTTTGATAGCCGAGTATATAATGATAAGCGGAAGAACCCTTTGTATAGGTGTCGGCGCTTGTCCACATGCTTGATAAAAATAGC
>DAIERC010000379.1 GCA_027347125.1 Ignavibacteriales bacterium | reverse complement strand
ATGAATATTTTGAATATATCAAAAAAAACAAAATAGAAATATTAAGAACCAAAGAAGAATACCTTTTCGATTTAATCAACCTCGGCACTCTTCTCCGGATTTATTACGGCCAGGCATGCAACCTTAAAAATTTTGAATACTTTATTCTTCATCATTTATATAATATCCGGACAAAAAACAAAGCGCTAAAACCCTTTATAGACCCGGTCCGCGGAATTTTTTCCACTATTTTTCTAACGCGCAAAAATAAGCATGAAACAAGATCTAACATTTCATCTGTAAATGTAGACAAGCTTTTAAAATGGATGGAAGCCAGCGGTGAGTTTAGAGAAGAAGTAAAAAGGCTGATTTTAATTTATGCCTTCTTTACCAATATTCCGGATGATAAAATTGTTAACATACTAGATGAAATCATCAGCTTTTCAAAATGGTTTGAGGACGAGGCCGACAAAGAGCTTAATATATACGCAAGAAACGTTGACGATTATTTAACCCGAAAATCCGGGGAACACCGATGGAAGGAAGATGTGGTTTTTTGCGATAGGAAGAAAAGCGAATATTACATTAGTATGCTGGGCGCGGAAATACTGAACCGGGCTTTTAAAAACGATTTTGCCGGTACATCATCAAAAGCTTTGCTGTTACCTGCGTGCATGAAACTGCTACCCGAAGGCAAATGCAAAGCAAAAAAAATCGGGCTTGACTACTCATGCAGCGGTTGCTCGCCGAAGTGCAGAATAAACCGGTTGCGCTTGGACGGTATAGAAAAGAATTATCAAGTTCATATCATACCTCATTCATCCGATTTTACATCTTGGCTAAAAAACTGGGCCGCCGGTAAGGACATTGGTGTAATAGGCGTTGCCTGCCCGCTTAATTTAATTACCGGTGGGTTGGAACTAAAATCCTTAGAAATACCGGCGCAGTGCGTTTTACTTGATTACTGTGGTTGTAAAAATCATTGGGATAAAAATGGAATTGCCACCGACCTCAATCAAAATCAATTGCATAAAATGCTTGACTATAAAAATTCATATCTAAGTAAAACTAATTTTTAATTATTCCAATCTTTTACCGCTTCATTATCACTTCACTTGGAATTGCCGGTTATTCCCGGCAAATAAATACATAAACATTTGCATCAATATATTTTTTTTTGAATCTTATTGACGCGGATAAATTTTGCATTTAAAGATCACTCTTAAGAAAAAACAAACGTAGTTGTAAAATATGAAGAAGAAAAAGGTGGTAATTGTTGGCGGCGGGTTCGGCGGACTAACTGCGGCCAAGCAGCTAATAAAGAGCGATGTTCAAATAATTTTAATAGATAAGACCAATCATCATCTCTTTCAACCACTTCTTTACCAGGTGGCAACAGCGGCTCTATCGCCGGGCGATATTGCAATACCAATCAGGGCAATTTTCAGCGGCAAAAGAAATATTGAAGTTATAATGGAAGAAGTTTTATCGGTTGATAAAAATAATTCGTTTGTTCAATTAAGCGACAGAAAAATTGAATTTGATTATTTAATATTGTCGCCGGGCGCATCTCATTCATATTTCGGCAATGATTCATGGGAAAACGATGCTCCCGGGTTAAAAACATTAAGCGACGCGTTAGGAATTAGGGAAAAGATCCTTTGCTCTTTTGAAGAAGCGGAAATATCCGGTGATAAAAATATGAGGGATATGTATTTAACTTTTGTAATAATAGGCGGGGGCCCCACCGGTGTGGAAATGGCCGGGGCTATCGCTGAAATATCAAAGCAGACTATGATGAAAGATTTCAGAAAAATAAAACCTGCCGAAACAAAAGTAATACTTCTTGAAGCCGCACCGCGCATATTAAGCGCTTATTCCGAGAAACTGTCTTTTATCGCGCAGGAAGATCTTGAAGAAATGGGTGTAAGGGTAATGACTAATACAAAGGTTATAAATGTATCCGGTAATTCAGTAACTACAACCAATGAAATGATTAACACAAACAATATAATCTGGGCGGCAGGTAATCAGGCGTCTTCCCTTTTACAAACTTTAAATACTGATTTGGATAAAGCCGGAAGAGTATTTGTTAATGATGATCTTTCGATTAAAGATTATCCGAATATTTTTGTAATCGGCGATGCCGCACACGCAAAAGATAAAAACGGAAATTTGCTTCCCGGTATTGCACCGGTTGCAATGCAGCAAGGTAAATATGCTGCAAAGTTAATTACGGCAGAACCGTTAAACGGAAATAGAAAACCTTTCGTATATTTTGATAAAGGCATGATGGCTACAATCGGGAAGGCAAAAGCCATAGCAAAAATTCGCAAGCTGGAGTTTTCAAGATTCTTCGCGTGGTTCCTGTGGTCGTTTATACATATTTTCTTTTTAATTACTTTCAGAAATAGGTTCAGGGTAATGGCTGAATGGATATGGTATTATTTCACTTCGAGAAGAGGAGTAAGGCTTATAACAAGAAGGCCCGGCAATAAAGATAATAATTCTATTTAATTTTGTTTTTCCATTTATGCAAATTCAACTCCCAGTAAACCACTTCATTTAAAGGATTGCTATAATAAGGCTCAACCTGTTTGAAGCCAAGTAATTCATATAGTTTCATTGCTGATTTTAACCGCTCCAGGGTATCCAGCCGCATAGTAGAATAACCTATTTTTACCGCTTCATTTATAACCGCTTCGGCCAACAGTCTGCCGTAACCCCGTCCCCGGTATTCATGCTTTATGAAAAGTCGTTTCATCTCGCATATTTCATTTTCCAAATTTCGCAGTGCAACACAACCTGCAGCTTCTCCATTTTCAACGACAAGCAGCAAAGCACCGCCAGGAGCGGCATATTTGCCCGGCAAAGAAACTAATTCTTCTTCAAATGATTGAAAGCATAAATCGACATTTAGATAATTTTGATATTCCCTAAACAGGTTTCTTATCTGTTCGATTTGCGCAGCTGATTCAGCAAAAACTATTTCCATTTAATCAACATCCTCAGTTAAAAGTAACGGAATTATTTTCTAAAACTGTTTATCACTACGAAAGGAATTGTTAAAACAATTTCCCCGTTTCTCTCGGCCTGTTTGTTCAATTTTATTTCTATCTGGTCAAATATTCGTTCCATATCATCCATGCGAAGAATCTTCTTCCATCCGCCCAGGAACCAATATTTTATTAATGAATGATTGAACATTGCTCCGGCATCAAGATATTTCAATTTAAAAATGTCTTCATGAATATTCGCA
>DAIERC010000359.1 GCA_027347125.1 Ignavibacteriales bacterium | reverse complement strand
ATCCAGATATGGCCGAACTAATCAGGGGTAAGACAGGAAGAGTTTATGGCAATTATATAGCGCTGGCAACAACAATGAAGTCTCTTCCGTTAAGTTATAACCGCGATCTTCAGGAAGATAAAGAACCGCTGTTTGATTCTTATGTAACATACGAAGATTCTCTCGAAATAATGAACGGTATGCTGAAGTCGGCAAGTTTTAATTCTGAAAAATTTTCTTCCGAATTAAAAGGCGATTTTTCACTTGCAACCGATTTGGCCGATTGGCTCGTGTTAAAGGGCGTTCCTTTTAGAGAAGCTCATCATATTGTAGGCGAAGTGGTGCGTAAACTTGAAGACGAAGGAAAAAATTTTTCCGATGCTTCTGTTGAATTTTTAAAAGAAATTAATTCTGTATTTGATGAAAGCGCAATTGAGTGTTTTAATATTGAGTCTGCTTTGAATAGAAAAAAAACAGTAGGTTCACCAAACCCAGGCATGGTGAAAAAACAGGTTGGCTTTTTAAGAGAACAGCTGACTAAAGATTAAACCAAATTATCATTCGGCATCTTTTTCATCAAGAACATACGAATTATAAATTATAAAATATTCCTGTTGCCATTCGTTTTCCTGATGCTCTCTTCTGAAGTTAATATCTTCCTTTTTAGGAATAACCTTTTTCAGATGAATTTCTACCCGTTCTTCCGATTTTGCTGCCCTAAGAAAAGGAAACTGAACAAATGCTTCTTTTACGTTATTCATATTTACCTCTGTTCTGCTAACTATTCGGAATAAAAAAATCCTTACTACATAATATTATCGGATATTCTAAAAATTGTTTAATAGCATTAACAAAATTTACCTCTAAGGCATTACTTTAAACGTGATTTGTGTTTTCCATACTGTGCAAATCACATTGAATAACAAAGGCGCCTTATGGCGCCTTTTAATGAGGAGAGAGGTCTCATTATCTACGCATTCAAAGCTCGTAGAAGCTTAGTTACAATCAAAACAATTTAGAGGAGTTTTGTTTTATCCGGAGCAAATATAATTTTGCCAAATTACGATAAGATTAAGAAGATGTTATCTGAATGTTAAATGTGCTATAATTTTTCACATATCGTTACTTCATCAGGATAAGTTTATGACTGTACTGTTGACCCGCAATTCTTAAATTTGATATATAAACACCGCTTGCTGCATCCACGCCGTATTCGTTTTTTCCGTTCCACCGGTAAAGATATTTACCCGAAGGTAAATTCTGGCCAACCAGGTTTTTTATAAGCTTGCCCTGAATATTATAAATGTTCAACTCAACTTTTGCGCCGCTTAATTTGAAAGGTATAGTAAAACTAATAGTTACCGTTGGGTTAAACGGATTGGTAGGGTTAGGGTATACATCTGCGTAAATAAATTTTTCCGGCATTACACCGTTATCCTGATTATTTTCTTCAATTGAAGTTATCAGCTTCAACCCTTCCCCTTTGTTATTTCCTTCATTATCAGCAAGATAAATATTCGTCCAGCTAGGTCTTAGTGAAGACATTAAATATTTATCTTCCCACTCCTGGTCTGCTAACCGGTAAAAATTAGTTGTAGTATATTCATAATAACTTAGCACCGGCCCGATGAATGCGGTTTGCTGTCCGCCCGGTAATGCGGCTACAAAAACTCCGAGATTAACCGGCCCCGTTCCCACATG
>DAIERC010000338.1 GCA_027347125.1 Ignavibacteriales bacterium | reverse complement strand
TGAATTGAAAAGATAAAGTTTAATATGAACGGGAAAGTAGATTTACATACCCATACTTCGTTTTCCGACGGGTTTCACTCTCCCGAGGAACTTATAAAAAAGGCTAAAGCAGTAGGCATTGAAGTACTTGGAATAACAGATCATGATAATCTTGCCGCAATTAATGAGGCGACTGAATTCGGGAAACAATTTGGTATTGAAGTAATTCCGGGTGTAGAAATAAGTACGGATTTAAAGGACAAAGAAATTCATATATTAGCTTACTTTGTTGAGTTAGGTAATCCGGAACTTGAAAGGTACCTCATTTTTTTCAGGGAAGAAAGATTGAAACGAGCTGAAAGAATAGTTGGTAAACTAAAAACTTTGGGGCTAAATATTGCAATTACCGACGTATTGGAAAAGGCTCAAAATTCTGCTGTGGGAAGACCACACATCGCACAGGCATTACTTGAAAAAGGACAGGTGGGTTCATACTATGAAGCGTTCAATAAATATATAGGAAACGGCTGCCCGGCGTTTGAGAAAAAAGTTCATCTTTCCCCACAAAGTGCCTTTAAAATCATCAACGACGCTGGCGGTCTTTCTTTTGTTGCTCATCCCGGTTATATGCCCGAAGCAATTTTAAAAGAACTTATAACTGCGGGAGTTGATGGAATTGAGGTTATACATCCATCGCATTCCCCGCAGCAAATTCGTTTTTACAGGGGAATTGTAAATGAATATTTTCTTCTTGAGTCCGGTGGTTCCGATTTCCACGGAGGAAAAAGAGAAGATGATGCAAACCTAGGGAAGGTATACACAAACAATAACGTTGTTGAGGCAATGCGTCAACGTTTATTAAAAAATTCAGCTTAATCTTAAATAAAAATTCGCAGCTAAAGATGAAAATAATCGAAGGAAATTTGAATTGCAGCACTTCTAAGTTTGCAATTGTTCAAAGCAGGTTCAATGAATTTATCGTACAAAAATTGGTTGACGGCGCTGTTGAATGCCTTAAAAGACACGGCGGTTTGGAAAGCAATATTGATATTGTAAAAGTTCCCGGTGCATTTGAAATTCCGCTGGCAGCAGCAAAGCTTGCCGAACAAAAAAAGTATGACGCAATAATTTGCCTTGGCGCAGTGATTAGGGGAGCTACTTCACACTTCGATTATGTAGCGGGAGCCGCCAGCAACGGCATTGCCCAGGTTTCATTAAAATACAACGTTCCGGTATCATTTGGGGTATTAACAACCGATACAATTGAACAAGCAATTGAAAGAGCCGGAACTAAAGCCGGAAATAAAGGCTGGGATGCTGCAATTACTGCCATTGAGATGACCGACTTGATGAAGAAGATTTAATATTTCTACTATTATATAACCGTCATGATATGCCCCTATCTAAAAATATCTTAAAAAAAGAATCCTTATTTTGCGGCAGTTTTATAGTACTATTTACCATCGCGCTCTACTTACCTTCTTTAAAAATACCTTTTATAAACGATGAGATTTATTTCATCCAAAGAAATGAAGTATCTACACCGTTAAATCTTTATACTTTATTTGAGAAAAAAGACTATGACGGTTACTATTACCGTCCGTTGCCAAACCTTGTTTCGGGCGTTTCTTTTTTTATTTTCCACTACAATTATAGATATTATAGAATATTCAACGTCTTGCTCCACGCCGCAGCCGCTTTGCTGGTTTATTTCTTTATTATAGAATTGTTAGCCCTTCCAGATAAGAAAATAATTGCGCTATTCTCGGCAGTTTTTTTTTCAGCATTCCCGTTGCACGATTACTCGGTAATATGGCATACCGATTTGTTCGACAGAATTATGATTCTATTTTACCTGGCCGGTTTAATTTCATTTATCAGGAATAAATTCAAAACTTCGGCAGCTACAATAATATTCTTTACACTTGCGCTGCTTTCAAAAGAAATGGCTTTTAGTTTTCCGTTGATTATTGCTTTAATTAATTTCTTCTTTAATGAAGATAAATTTCATTTCAAAAAAAGTTTATTAAAAGCCGCACCTTATTTTATAGTAGCCGCAATTTTTATTATTGCCAGAATCATTTTTTTTAACAACGACGTGTTTACCGCAAAAGACGCTCACTCACACGGCCATTTATTTGACGTAATAAAAAACTACATAATATTTTCAGGCCTACTCTCCTTTCCTTTTTACATTCGTGAAATCCAAAACTTTGTGCTGGATAATAAAATATTTGCTTTTTCCGCGGCTGCCATTACTTTAACAACACTTGCATTTTTTTTATTGAAATATAAACGCAGAGACTATCCTATCTATTTTTTCATCCTTTTTTATTTGATAACACTTGCCCCTGCAAGCCGCCTTTTAATGCGGTGGTATCTTTATCTTCCTTCTATAGGATTTACCGCGTTGTTATCTTATTTAATTTTTTCAACTGTTCCTCGAAAATTTAATCTTGGAATTATAGTGCCGGTTATAATTTTATTTATATATTCGGGAACCCTTTTTAACAAGGAACTGATTTGGGTAAAACAATCAAACGCATCCATAGAAGCACTAAAAAGTTTTATCGCGGAAAACAAAGATGAAATAGTTAGAAACGGAGAAGCTGATTTTATCACTGTCCCGGCAAAGGTAAATGATATTCCAATATTTCAACTGGGCTTTGATTATTTATTTAATTATTATCTAGGCGGTACTAAAAAAGTAAAAGTAGAAGCGTTAACTAAAAGCTACATTAAAAGTTTATCCGACCCTATTACAGTAAAAACCAGCCCGACAAAAATTTCTTTAAGCCAAACCGAGGACAATTATTTTATACTTTTTAATAACGAAAAAAATATTAAATTTGAACCGATAAATTTTAAAAATGGCAAGCTGAAAACGCTTACAATTAGCCTATCGGAGGTGGAGAATAAGATACTTTATACTTTTTCAAACGGGAAATTTTACAAAATAAAAGGCTTGTAATGAAATATACTCTAGGTATCTTATTCGTTTTCTTATTTTTTGTTCCAGCAAAATCTCAAACAGCTACCGGCTGGAAAAACTATACGGACATGAAAGAAATTAATTCTTTTATTCCGCTTAACAACGGAATCTGGGCGGCCACATCCGGAGGAGGATTTTATTATAACAGCCCGGCAGATTCTTTTAAGACTTTGCACAAGGCAGACGGATTGGAAGGTGAAAATCTTACTGCCGTAACGATAGATAAATCCGGCAGGGTTTGGTTCGGCAGCGCAAACGGGATAATAGACGTTTATAACCCGAAAGATAATTCGATAAAATCGATATTGGATATCTACAATTCCGATAAAAGTTCAAAGCAGATAAATGATATTGCTGTTTCCGGTGATACCGTAATTGTCTCAACAAGCTTCGGCATCTCATTAATCGATTCCAAAAATTTCACCTTTTACGATACCTTTTTTAGGTTTGGAAGCTTTTCATCCAACATACAAGTTAACAACACATTAAAATCAAATTTGATTTACGCTTCCACAGTTATGGGTGTGGCGATACAAAAGCCCGGTACAACAAATCTTTCGGCTCCCGAATCATGGAATGTTTATACTAACAACGAAGGCTTGCCTTCAAATACCATCAACAAAATTCTTTTTTACAACGGAAATTTAATAGCAGCTACATCCAGCGGCCTGGCTCAATTCAATGGTTCTACGTGGCAATCTTTCCTGCCGCAATTGAATTACAATATTAACGATATTGCAACCGGCGGTGATACGCTGTTTATCTTAGCCAATAACCAGATTAGCGCTTACATAAATAATAATCTTATTTCGATTTACAACTCTCCCCTTTCAATTTCTTTATTGGCATATTCTTCAACTATGGGTTTAATTGCCGGCGGTGCAAACGGTTTTATTACCTCTAAAAATTTTACCAATAATATTTTTGAATCTCCAAACGGACCTGAAGTAAACCAATTTCCGGATATGGTAGTGGATAATAACGGCGTATTGTGGAGCGCAAGCGGCAGAGATGTTACCGGCGAAGGATTTTATTCGTTTAACGGTCTGCAATGGAAAAACTATAATATGTCCAATACAAAATCTTTACCGTCAAACGCTTATCATGTTGTTTATGCCTCGCCCGATAATTCAATTTATTTCGGAAGTTGGGGAAGAGGTTTTATAAGAATACAAAACGATACTATAACTACTTTCGATACCAGTAAGACCGGTATGAAAGGTATTGATTCGGATCCGAACTTTCTGGTAATATCAGGTTTTGCTAACGATTCCAAAAACGATTTATGGGTACTAAACTACGGCGCCATTGATCAAAAAACATTGAGTGTAATGACGCCGGAAGGCAGATGGTATAACTATCGTGTCCCCTCAATGGGAAACCAGTTCCTGGCACAAAATTTTAACCTGGCAATTGATCAGTATGATACAAAATGGTTTTCTTGCAGCGACGCCAATAGGCCAGGCTTATTTTATTTTAATGAAAACGG
>DAIERC010000327.1 GCA_027347125.1 Ignavibacteriales bacterium | reverse complement strand
ACCGGATAGATCATTTTGCTTTGTGCCGTCATAAGATTTTACTGCGTAAAAATACCAGGTGTTATTTAAAACCGAAGTATCTGTATATTGATTTGAAATTGCCGAATCAATTAAAGCGAAATTGGAATTTCCTGCTTTCCTGAATATATAATATTTGCTGCCGCTGCCGAACCAATTTAATTTTACCGAAGCCGAATCTAAACTGAAACCGGTTAGATTATACGGAGCTACAGCAATGTTTGATGTAGTAAACTCAGAAAATGTTATCCCCTGCGAAGTCGGGAAGCCTACTTCTTTTACTCCGTTCTTATTCAAATCGCCTACGAAAACCGAGCTCGAATTAATATTCTCTTTGTAAGAAATAATTTGGTTTGTTCCGTTTTCATATTTAAAGATATAAGAATACGGAAAGACAAAAAGAATCAGTTCATCTTTACCGTCATTATCAATATCTGCAAAACGTATGCTGTTATCACCCCTATTAAACTGAGAATTAAATTCTTCGGAGGGGTTAACCAGCATTTGATCGCACAAAATATTTAGTGAATCATTATCAAAACGTAATACTAAAAGTTTATAGAATGGAATTGTATTACTTCCTGAAGGAGAGCTTAAAAGTACGGCAAGTTCTTTTTTCTCGTCACCGGTATAATTTCCTGCAGCAATGTATGCCGATGAACTTTCCAAACCGGTAGAGATTGTTCTCCATTTTTGGAACTTTCCAGGTCCATTAATCAAATAGCTGAAAATATCACCTTCTTCATCAATCATCCAAATTTCATTCTTACCTGATCCGTCAATATCACCGGTTGCTGCATATGGTGCATTGATGTAGTTGTTCCAGGTACCCTTTTCAGTATAATTAAAAAGTCTTATCGGCGTTGATAAGCTTAAATCGGTATTAACATCGCTTATTATGAATGAGGTATCGCTGTCTACCGCCAATATTTCCGTTTTACTGTTATTATAAAGATCGCTTGCCATAATCGGCCAGAACTTACTAGTAGTATCTACAAATTTATCTATAAATTTACTTGAGCCCTGGGCATTCTGTTCTTCAATAAAACCGTTATATACTAAAAAGCTAAGGAGATCCTTTTTGCCGTTATTATTAAAATCTCCCACATCTTTTACAATGCGGTTTTGTAAAGAATCTTCTAGCGTAAAATTATCTCCGGCAAGTTTATACAAATACGTTGTTGACGGATTAGAATTCCGGCGTAGAAATATTTCTGTTGAGTCACCGGTTGTAATTGATACAGGGTTTTGATAAATGCTGCCAGCGGGCAAAGTGTAAGGTTCAATTTTTTCGTAACCGAGATTAGCGTTTACAGCAGTATTAAAATGGAAGTATGAATTCCCATCTGTTATTTTTGTTGTTAGACCCACAAGATTTTCTGCTTCAAAATAAACATCATAGATTGAGTTTGGCTCAATTAAATTCGTCGGTATAAAACCATAATGGTCATTTTTAACAGTTTGAATATTTGTCGCAAAACCGTCGAGCGTTACGTAATTAAAATCCGTTGTGCCGGTTTTTCTGAAATAAATTCTAACCCGTGTTGGTTGATTAGTAAAAACAGAAGCCAGTATTGTAGGCTTATTACCATAAAGAGCCGGTTCAACAAAGTTCAAATTTGCAACGGGCGGATTTCTTTCAATATAAAAATTTAGTCTCTCTTCAGATGTAAAACCTGTCGTCAAATTAACAACCAGTCGTAAACAATATACAGTATCAGGTAACGACGAAGCATTGAGAGAATAAATATTTTTTTTATCAAACTGGTACATTCCGTTATAAATTAATGATGTCCAGCTTACCGGGTTTAATCCGGTACCAATATATAAACTGTAACTTTTAAAATAAGCGGATAGAACAGACGCATTTATAACCAGGCTATCGGAATTGGTAGAATAGTCTTGTGTAGGAAAATTAAATTTGATAATTGAAGGCGCAACCACGGAAACGGCTCTTAATAAATTTAATCTTCCGGCGCCGCTTTGCTCATCCCACCCTGGACTGTTAATATCATCGGCTGTTGATTTGATTATTTGTTTTACTTCTTCATTAGTAAAATTGCCGAGTGATAAAATTAGTCCGGCTGCAGCAGATACAAAAGGCGCCGAAGCAGAAGTACCACTTACAGTCGAATAACCTCCGCCCATAGCCGTTGTCAAGATATCGGTTCCAGGGGCAACCAGATCTAATGTCGATCCATAATTTGAAGTGGAAGCCACATAATCATCGCTTGTAGAATTTCCGACTGAAATGACTTCGGAATAACCGGACGGATAGTGCGGTTCGTCGGAACCCGAATTGCCTGAACTAGCAATTAGAACAACTCCCCTATCGTATGCATACTTTATAACATCTTTAAGCACGTAAGAAAATTGGCTGTCGCCGAAACTCATATTAATAATTTTTGCGCCCATTTTAACGGCATACAAAATTGCTGCCGCAACATCATCTTCTTCGCCATAGCCGGAAGGATCGAACGCGCGTATATTTAATAATTTTACATTAGGAGCCGCACCGGCAATTCCAATTTTATTATTTGTCTGCGCAGCAATTATTCCGGCTATGTAAGTTCCGTGCCCGTTTTCATCCATCGAATTATTATCCCACCCGAGGTAATCGCCGCCCGATGAATCAAACGGGAAACCTCTTCTATCCGTAAAATCCCACCCCATAAAATCATCTATAAAACCATTCCCGTCATCATCAATCCCATTTGTTTGTTTGTTTTTCCCTGAATTATCATTTCCGGTTTCTCCCGGATTGATAAAAATTTTGTTTTTTAGATCAGTGTGAAAATAATCTATACCGGTATCAATTACGCCTATAAGCACCGTATCAGAACCTTCCGTAATATTCCATGCATCAAATGCTTTTATTTTTTCTAATGCCCATTGTTTAGATACAAGACTGTCATTCGGTACCGAATCTATTTTGTAGATGTGTGAAGGTTCTATATATTCGATCGTCGGATCATTTTTAGCCGCTTGATAAAATGCTGCAGCAGAAGTTGAGTCAGTAAATGTTACTTTTACGATTTTCGACAGTTCGTTATCCGAACTTCCTAAATTTGCAGCAAAATATTGCGCCGTAAGGTTAGATTTATTTAAAATTCCTGGACCGGCATTGTTAAAGAATTGCTTTGTGGAAATTTTCCCATTGATTTGAGCTCTAGAAACAGACTCTTTATATTTTACGAAATATGTAGTTTGCGAATAAGTAAAACTACTAATCAGCATTATGCAAGAAAAAATTGCATATGCTTTATAGTTCATACATTTCCTTTTTAAAGCTTACGTCTACTTCAGTTGGGTATTCCCCCGAAAAACATGCTGTGCAAAAGTTTGATGAACCGGCTTCGGAAACGGCTTCAAGCATTTCATCTATTGTTAAGTATTCAAGACTGTCAACGCCAAGATATTCAGTAATTTCTTTAATACTGCCGTGCATTTGATTTGCAACCAATTCT
>DAIERC010000301.1 GCA_027347125.1 Ignavibacteriales bacterium | reverse complement strand
CGAATTTTGTATCGCCCGTCGGTTTTTGGTTTTGCCAATTCTTTTTCAAAGCGTCAAGTTCTATCATTTTACTTCCTCCATGGATTTGGCTAAGAGCGTCTTTATCCTATTTATTTTTACTCCTACATAGTTCACGCTGATGCCAACAATTTCGGATATCTCTTCATAGCTCATGTCTTCAAGAAACAAACCGATTATTATTCTGTCCTGCTTTTTAAGTTGTGAAATCGCTTTATGCAAAATCTTTAAATCTTCCTCGTTGTTATTATGAAACGGGTCAGCGGATTGATGATTTTCATCGATCACTAAAGGCTCGGTATTCATAAACCTATTAGATTTAGTTTTGAATCTTTTATTATAAAGCAGTGCCGTGTTTACCGTAATCCTGTAAAGCCATGTGCTTATCCTGGACTCATACCTGAAGTTTTCAAGGCTGCGCCAAACGTTTATCATAACTTCCTGGAACAGATCGTCAACATCGTCTTTGTTGTTCAGGGAAGTATAACAAAGCCTGAAAATTATGTCTTTATTTTCCTTGAAGACTCCGGTAAATAATTTTTCTTTTTCAGTTGTCGTCATTCCGAAATAAACCTTATTATTTGAGTGTTTAGCCATTCGGGTTCGTCTAACATAACAAAATGTTTTGAATTGTCTGAAATAATGATCGTTTTGTCTTTTAGATTTTTATATTGTTCATTTAATATTTTTTCAGCCGATTCTTTGGTAAATCCGAATTGCTCTTTGCCTTTCCAGGTACCGATGACAAGCGTTTTACAATCTATTTTTTTCAACTCATCTCTTAAGTCCGTTGATGCCATTTCATAAGTCGCCTCTGCAATAGCATTTCTATTTGATGCTGTCATCCAATTAAGAACGGTATCAATATTTTCTTTATTGCTAATTAAAGTCGGCAGAATCATTTCTTCGGTTTTTCTGAATTCGTCGTCGGTTTGTTTCAAATACATATTTCTTATCATCGCCGCCTGCTGTTGCGCCTGTTCTACTGTAACCGCCGGGTTTATTGAAGCCATCGCAAAAGGATATGAATCAACAATAATAAGCTTTGAAAAAACTCCGGGGTTTTCAGATGCAGTTTTAAGCGCCAGAAACCCGCTTACGCTGTGCCCGATTAAAACCGGATGCTGAAGTTTTTCTTCGTTAATTAATTTTATCAAGTCTTTGGAAATCCTTTCCAGGCTGAAATTCCCTTTTAAAGGAGCTTTTCCGAATCCGGCTATTGATATTTCGTAACAAGTGAATTTTTTGTTAAGCTCATTTACAGCGCTGTTCCAAACGCTGCCGTTGCAGCCGAGCGCAGGTAAAAATATTACAGGCTTGCCGTGGCCGCTTTTAGTATAAGTTATCGAACTTTGCGCTATTATATTTACGCCGCTTAATGACATTGCAAGGGCAACAATCAAAAATATTTTTTTCATTTATATGTTTCCTTTATTTTCAGATAAATATTTTCCATCAACAATACTTTAGAGAATGCGCAAACAGTTTTCTTACAGATTTACAAAAATATTTTTTACTGCCGGTTTTATTTCAAAATTACGCCGTCTTTAAATCACAATAACGAATAGCATCAAATTTATATATTCAAAATGATTTTGTGATTTTTTCGTGATAACCGAGAATTACATTTGATGTGTTGATAAAGAAACATTGTTGTAATGATTACAAGGTGAAGTTATGAAAATAAAAATATTAATATTATTGTTCAGCGCAGTTATTTTTATGGGCTGCGCCGAGACAAATTCTAAAATTGATCAAAATAATTATAGGATGGATATGAGAGGTATGGAAACAGCTACGTTTGCAGGCGGATGCTTTTGGTGCATGCAGGCGCCATTCGAATCGTTAAACGGGGTGAAAGCCGTGGTTGCCGGATACGCGGGCGGTCATGTAAAAAATCCGACGTATGAGGAAGTAAGCACCGGTACTACCGGAGCGGTTGAAGCGGTACAGGTTATATACGATCCCAAAGTAATAAGCTTTGCGGAAATACTGGATGTTTATTGGAGGCAGTTTGATCCCACCGATCCTGGCGGTTCTTTCTATGACCGGGGTTCGCAGTATGAGTCGGCTATATATTATAATAATGAAGACCAGGAAAAAATAGCAGAAAGATCAAAAGAGCTGTTGGATAAATCCGGAATATTTGATAAACCGATCGTAACAAAAATAGAGAAGTTTACTTCGTTTTATCCTGCAGAAGAATATCATCAGGATTACTATAAAAAAAATCCGGAACATTATGAGAGCTACAGAAAAGCTTCGGGAAGAGACAGCTTTATAATGGGCGTATGGGGCGATAAGAATATCGATAAATATAAAAAGCCTTCTCGGGAAATTATAAAAAAAGAGTTAACGCCTCTTCAATATGATGTTACTCAAGAAAATGCAACCGAAAGACCCTTTGACAACAAATACTGGAATGATCATAAAGAAGGTATTTATGTTGATGTTGTTAGCGGTGAGCCGTTGTTCAGTTCAACTGATAAATTTGATTCGGGCTGCGGTTGGCCGAGTTTTTCCCAGCCGATCGACCCGAGATTTCTGAAAAAAGATGTGGATGATTCTCACGGAATGGTTAGAACTGAAGTAAGAAGCAAATTCGGCAATTCACATCTCGGGCATGTCTTTGATGATGGCCCTACTCCGACTCACTTAAGATATTGTATCAACTCGGCATCGTTGAGGTTTATACCAAAAGATGAGATGGAGAAAGAAGGATACGGCGAGTATTTATGGTTGTTCAATAAATAAAACAAGCGGGGCGGTTCGATGAGCCGCTCCGCGCATTTATTTATTAATTTATTATTATGACTTTGCCTGCAACTCGATTATATTCCCTTCCGGGTCGGTAACATAACACCAGGTTATTTTCTCGCCCGAAGATAATTGAATCGCAACAACCTCGCCGACCGGTTTGCCTCCGGCCGATAATACCTCATCTCTTGCGGCGTTTACATCGTCAACGCCGAACGCAATATGACCGTAGCCTGTACGATTTACCTTCGATTTTAATTTTGATTCTTGCTGTGAATAAGTAAATATTTCAAGTGTCGGTCCGTTGGCTCCGCAGCCGGGCAATCTTAAATGAGCACCTTTTAACCGGGCTTCCGGTATTGATGTGCCTGCCTCGAGAGCTTTTCCGTGTAAATCCCTTTCCGGCGGAACTAAAGTGCAGCCGAGAACATCGGTATAGAATTTTACCAGTCGCTGCCAATCATCCGCAATTATATTTGTATGGACGTATTTTACATTTC
>DAIERC010000243.1 GCA_027347125.1 Ignavibacteriales bacterium | reverse complement strand
TGGTAGATTTTTAGCATGGAATTCTATTTCATGTTCACCGGAGGATTGATATTTGTCTACCAGTACCTTTACCTCCTTTCCTAAGATTGAATAGACTGTTAGTCTACTATAATCCGGTTTGTATAATGTATATTTTATTCTTGTCGCAGGATTAAATGGATTAGGATAGTTTTGATATAACTTGAATTCAGTCAGACTATTATCTGTGTTTTCTTCGATTTTTGTAATTGTCGTATCACCGTTACTTATACCATTAATAACACTACCTACCAATGTATTTCGACCACCTTCAAAGGTTTCTTCGTATAGGCCTAGTTGTTTAACAAAAGTCCGTCCTTGAAAAGTAAGATCAGGGTACATTAAACAATAAACTTTGTCAAAACTTTTATCATTAAACCTAAAATAAGAGTACGATGAACCAACTGAAAAAGTATCTCCTAAGCATGCACTAAATTTATATATTACTTGGGAACTGGAAACGGCAATCTTCCACTCAGTGACTGTTCCTGTACTATCTATTCTTCGAAAAGAAAAACTTTTTCCAGAATATGGACCGCCTACTTTTACCGATTGAATCGTTTGATAAGTGTTATTATCCGGCATTAAGGTGTCCTTAATTACCTTAACATATGTACTGGTTTCATAAATTCCACCATATTCAGACCCCTTATATTTCCAGAAATCTCCGATATGTAGGGGATAAAACTCGTTCCAATTTATTTTTTGTTTTTTTGCTAGCAAATAGCCAAATGATATATCGTTTATTATACCTCCCCAAAAACTTCCTCTAGGTAATTCGGAAGAAATGCTAATATCACCCGAATAATAGGTAAGACCAAAGTTTTCAATTACAGTTATATATTTTTTGATATTTAAGTCTTGATCTAGTAATTGGTAATCAATTGCCGATAAAATCTCGCCAAAACCAGTAACCGTATATTTATCGGAAACCTTCCAATATAAACCACTATATTGCGATGGATAAGTTAAACCTTTAGCAAGTGTGAAATCATAAAGAAGATAATCTTGACCCTGGTAATAAACAAAAATTTTATTGGAACTGTCTTTTCTTTGAAATTCATAATATGGCTGTTCATTTACGCTATTAGCACACTTTGTCCATTTAATTATTTTATAGGTTAGATCGTTTGACATTAAAGTGTCACCCAATATCTCTTTAACAACCGAATACTTTAATCCTTCGATTCCCATGAAGGTAGTAGTATCATAAACGATATATTCCCCAAAATCATTATTATTTAATGGATAATAATTGCTTTGATTATTGCTGAGTTTAGCGGTATCTGATCTAATTTTCTTAAAAAATATATTGTTAGTTTTGTCTAATTTAGGATAAAAAGGTATAATGTAATTCTTTTCTTGACCAAAGGCGTGAAATGTATTCAAAAATAAAATTACATATAATGTATATATATGTTTATTATTCATATTTATGTCTTTTAATTTTTCATTATTATCTTTATTGCCTTTTACAATTATATATGTATAACCATTAACTAGTAGAAATAATAGAATATACATTAATATAATTTCCATAATTTTTAGTCTTGCATTTTTAATTGATCACTGCACCCTGCTAACCGTTTCGCTCCACGCACCGACTCCCGCGTTGTTGGTTGCGCGAACTCTATAAAAATATCGTACTCCTTTTATTACATCGTCATCCACAAAAGAAGTTTTCTTTGTTGCTTTAAAAAATTTCATTTCGGGAACGATATCTGTTTTGGTCGGATCGGCAGCAAAGCCTTTTTCCCATTCGTATATATCCGCATCCGCTTGGTAGGTTGTTGAAACAATAAATCCTTCGCCGTCTGTATCATCCTGTATTGAAGGATGAATTGGCGTAGAGGGAGCCGATCTTTTTGAAGGAGCTTTCCTTAATTTTATGCCGTAAGCGATAAGTTTATCAGGGTCGCCGTTTTCTAGTCCTATGGCAATATTTTCCGTGTTATCCGCAAACTTTTCTGAAGAAACCTGCGCGGTGCGCGCAAGCGCCAATTTTACGGATACCTGTTCTTTAAGTTCATCAACCTCTTTGGAAATTGCCTGAAGTTCATCAAGCCTGGCCTGGATTATTTGCGGCGTAATACCCTGGTTTTGCCATACGGCAGAATTTTTTTCCAGTCCGTTTTTTAACCCCATTAAACGGTCAATTGTTTCGGATATATATTTAAGCATTTTTTCCACCTTTTATTTTTATGAATAAATAAGAAAGTTGTCTTATTATCGAGCAGGCTGCATACTCTATATTTTTTGCAAAAATTCCGCTATTTTAAGTTGAAATAGAGCTATTTTAAATAATAAAAATACTTTTATTAATAACGGAAACACTTCTATTACCAATAAGTGTACTATTCTCAATAACAAAAGCACTCGTATTAATAACGGGACTGCGTTCATAAATTACAAAACCATTTTCATCAATAACGTAAGAGTTTTTATTAAAAGCATAAGCGCTATTATTCTTAAATAATGCCCGCTTTTTATTAACGATATTCGTATTAAAAAAAATTAAAGCGCTTTTACCCGGAGCAAAATTGCATGAGTTAAAGAAAACACGGGTTGATTTATTATCATCATAAAAGAATAACCCGGTTGTAAGAAAAAAAATAATTGAAAATATATGTTTGATTAATGATGCAGGTGGAATTTGTCTTTTGGGATGATACATTTATAACCCCTTTATTATACATCTTAGTTGACGGCTAACCTAATCAATTAAATATTTTTTGTCAATCAGGGAATTCCCTGTTTTTTATAAAGTATTTAACCGGTTTGTATTTTTTGCATTTAAAGAATAAGATCAAAATATTTTAATATAAATGCAGATATATTAATCGTAAACAAAAAACTATTAAACTGTTTTATAGAGTACCTTAACAGATCATTAGTATTCTTCAATTTAAGCTTTTGTATTATTTTCCATTTGTAGCTTTCAACCGTTTTTACCGAGACGCAAAGGTTTTGCGCAATTTCTTTATTGCAATATCCGTTTCCTATATTTTTTAATAATTCAATTTCTTTAGATGTAAGAAGTTTTGCGTTGTTTAAAGGCGGAAATTCAGATTTATCATTATCATATAATTCTTGAAGAGCCAGATCAATAAATTTTTTGCCGGCAGCTACGTTAAGAATTCCTTCCCTTAATATGCCAGGTTCCGATCTTTGGCTTACAATGCCTTCTATACCGTTGAAGATAAAAAAGTCCAGGTATTTAATATCCTGTAAAGACGTTAACAGTATATGTTTTTTAGTTAAATTTCTTTTTAAAAAATAATGTTGAACCTTATTGAGTTCATCGGCATTAAGCGCCCCGTCATCAAGAATAACAACTTCGAAACCGGGAGTAATTTTACAAAGGAAGTCGGCAAGTTTGCTTATGCAAATAGTTGAGATATAAATTTTGTTATCATGCCTAAAACAATTTTCCATTGCCCTTATTGTAGTGGGTACATCGGAAAAGAAAAGAGCGGTTATTTTCCCCATTATTACTTCCCTGTTAGTTTCTACATTCAACTTAATAATTAGATAGCGTAAAAATCAAGGGGAAATTTTTTTTATCGAAACGCCGCATATTCTTTCTGCTAAAAATAATCTTCTAACTGTATAGTTATGCGAATGCCCGCGTACATGGATCATAAAGAATAAATTTTTCATTCATAATTAAGCCGGCGGCATTGATAAATAAAAAAATGATAACTATAATTAAACTTGAAAATTGCCTTTGTCGTAAACAATAAAAATTTAGGAAATAAATGAACTTTGCCAAAAGACTTGACCGTCTTCCTCCTTATCTTTTTAATGAATTAAACGCAATAAAATTGCAGAAGCGCCAGCAAGGGATTGATATCATCGATCTCGGTATGGGAAACCCGGACGGCGCTACGCCTGGTTTTATACTGGATAAGCTTAAACAAACTATTGACGATCCCAAGACCCATCGCTATTCAAGATCAAAGGGAATACCGGCAATTCTTAAAGCCATCGCCAGGAAGTATAAAAGAGATTTCGGTGTAGAGATAGACCCGGAAACCGAAGCGGTTGCAACCATCGGAAGCAAAGAAGGTCTTTCGCATCTTTGTCTTGCGCTTTTAGATGAAGGCGACGTTGTGCTGGTACCTAATCCAACTTACCCGATTCATATTTACGGAGTAACTTCGGCGGGCGCAAACGTTATTTCAATTCCGCTTCAGGCGGAGAATGATTTTATTCCCGATCTATCATTGATTACCAGTGATATGTGGCCGCGCCCCAAAATGCTTATTCTTAATTTCCCGGCTAACCCCACTACCGCGGTAGTAGACCTTGATTATTTAAAAGAGATTGTTGCGTACGCTAAAAAAACCGATATGGTTGTTGTTCACGATATGGCTTACAGCGATATTGTATTCGACGGTACAAAGGTTCCTTCAATACTGCAGGTTCCGGGAGCCAAAGATGTTGCAATAGAGTTTTTTACGATGTCTAAAAGCTATAACATGGCCGGATGGCGTGTAGGGTTTTGCGTAGGCAATAAACAAATTTGCGGCGCTCTTGCCAAGTTAAAAAGTTTTTATGATTATGGTATATTCACTCCCATCCAGGTTGCAGCTATCGCTGCGCTAGATTCGCCTCCTTCCGTTACTCAAGCAATTGCCGAAGTGTATCATAGAAGAAGAGACGTGCTTGTGGAAGGGTTAAACAGCATTGGCTGGAATGTTAAGAAACCTAAAGCAAGTATGTTTGTGTGGGCGCCTATTCCGGATAAATTCAAATCGATGGGCTCGATACAATTTTCAAAATATTTAATCGACAAAGCTGAAGTTGTTACCTCTCCCGGCGTCGCGTTCGGTCAGTACGGCGAAGGATATCTTAGAATCTCAATGGTTGAAAACGAGCAGCGCATTAAACAGGCGCTTAGAAATATTAAAAAGATTATGGATTAGCTTTTAACCAAGTTTAACAACCGGTGATATGATTCGCCGGTTTATGTTTCACCACTCCCGGTTATATTATGTTATCTGCCGACAAGCAACTGCAAAATATTTTAAACGACACTACCTCCGGCTCTTCCGAAATATTACTAAAACTTAATAATTTAATCGGCGCCAACATTTCCGACCGACGATTTATTAGAACCATAATTAAAAAAGTAGGAAATAATCTTTCACACTTTACCGCGATAAATATGTATATAAAAAAGATTGACGCTCTAAATAAAAAAGCGAACAACGAACCTTTGAATTTATTTTTAATAGAGTTTGACGAAAAGATTACCAGGCAATACGATATTATTTTTAAAAAGGCTGAACCGTTAATAAAGGATATGAGTACTGTTCTTACCATATCAAACAGTTACACACTTCTTCAGTTTCTAAAACGATGGCAAAATATGAATAAACCGCTTAACGTAATTGTTTGCGAATCGCGCCCGATGTTTGAAGGGAGAATATTTGCAAAAGCATTATTGAAAAACAAAATAAAAGTAGAGCTGATTACCGACGTTATGGCCGGCTTATATATGAATGGCGTAGATTGCGTTTTAATTGGGGCGGATTCGGTGCTGTTAAACGGAAACGTTGTTAATAAAGTCGGGAGCAAAACCATTGCGGTATTATGCAAACACTTTAACAAGCCTTTTTATGTTGTAACAACAAAGGATAAATTTATAAAGAGAATAAGTTTTACTCCCCCGTTTAAGAACCCAAACGAGATATGGAATTATAAAGATAAAAACCTTCGAATAAGCAACGTCTATTTTGAAGTAATTGAAAACAAATTTATAACAAAAATAATTTCGGATTAATCACAAACGCCGCTTTTTATTCCCTAAATTTTTGGAACTCTCGTCTGCCGCATATAACTTTTCAACAATAATTTTTTAAAGGTAAAGAAATGCGAAACTTGAAATTTTTACTTCTACTTATTTTTGCCGCGGGGACAATACTACATGCCCAGCAGAAAGAACTTACAATAAGAGATGTTACCCTCAACGCCCGTTCCGTTATTCCGCAAAGGTTGCATCAGCTTCAATGGCGCCCCGCAACCGGGAATTATACTTACCTAAAAAACGATTCCAGTTTGGTCGAAGAAGGGATAAACTCCTCTGAAGCCAAAACGCTTGTAACGCTTTCAGCGCTTAATAAAAAATATTCCGTTTTAACCGGCAAGCAGTTAACATCATTTCCGGAAATTGAGTGGACTGACAACAACAATTTCAGGTTTTGGCAAGGAAATATTCTGCTCGGATTTAATGCCGGAAATAATGAATTGACTGAACTAAATACCGTAAAAGATGATGCGGCCAATATGGATGTAACAAAAAACAACTACGTTGCGTACACAATAAAAAATAATCTTTATGTTTCCTTTAGCGGTAACCAGATTGCCGTAACAAACGATGATAATGAAAACATTGTTAACGGTCAGTATGTTCACCGCAACGAGTTTGGCATTGAGAAAGGCACATTCTGGTCGCCTAATGCCAATTACCTTGCCTTCTACAGGAAAGACCAGACGATGGTAACAGATTATCCGTTGGTGGATATTAATTACCGCCCGGCTAAAGTTGAAAATATAAAATACCCGATGGCAGGCATGACGAGCGAGCAAGTTACGCTAGGTGTTTATAATCTTAAAACCAACGAAACGGTTTTTCTTAAAACCGGTGAACCCAAAGACCATTATCTAACCGGTGTTTCGTGGGATCCGAATGAAAAGTATATTTATATTGGCATACTTAACAGAGATCAAAATCATCTTGCGGAAATAAAATATGACGCCGCCAGCGGGAACCCGGTTGATACTTTGTTTGAAGAAAACAGTGATAAATATGTGCACCCGATGAACGGCCCTTTCTTTGTAACAAATCATCCCGGCGAGTTTGTTTGGATTTCCGAAAGGGACGGATGGAATCATCTTTATCTTTATAACACTAACGGGAAATTGTTAAAAAAACTTACCGAAGGCGACTGGGCTGTAATAGATTTTGAAGGATTCGATAAAGAAGGTAATAATGTTTTCTTCACTTCAACACAAGATAGTCCTTTAGAAGCACAATACTACAAGATCAATTTAGCATCAGGCAAAATGACAAAACTTACTTCCGGACCCGGTGAGCATTCGGTAACAAAGGATGAGCAAGGGAAATATTTTCTCGATGCATTTAACAGTTTAACGGTTCCGTATAAAGCTGAATTGATAAACGGCGAAGGTAAAATTGTTAAAAATATTTTTACCGCTCCCGATCCTTTAAAAGATTACGCAATTGGCAAGACAAAAATATTTAAACTAAAAAGCAGCGACGGATATGATCTTTACTGCAGAATGATTTTACCCGCTAATTTTGATTCAACTAAAAAATACCCTGTGCTGGTTTATGTTTACGGCGGTCCCGGGGTACAACTTATTACAAATAGCTGGCTTGCCGGCGCGGGCTTATGGCTAAATTATATGGCAGAGCACGGATATGTTGTGTTTACCCTTGATAATAGGGGCTCCGCTAACAGAGGCTTGGCCTTTGAACAGGAAACATTCAGGCAGCTAGGTACTAAAGAAATTGAAGATCAAACAATCGGTGCCGATTATCTTAAGAGCCTTTCCTTTGTAGATTCAACAAGAATGGGTGTATTCGGCTGGAGCTTCGGCGGATTTATGACTACTTCGCTGATGACGAGGAGACCCGGTTTATTCCAGGTTGCCGTAGCAGGCGGCTCTGTAATTGACTGGAGCTATTATGAAGTAATGTATACCGAAAGATATATGGATACTCCGCAGGCAAATCCCGATGGTTACAAAGAATCAAGTCTTCTTAATTACGTACAAAACTTAAAAGGCAAATTGTTAATGATTCACGGTACTTTTGATCCTGTTGTTGTTTGGCAGAACGATTTGATGTTCATTAAGAAAGCCGCCGATCTGGGAATACCGGTAGATTATTTCGTTTACCCGGGCCAGGAACACGGAGTAAGAGGCATCGATACTTTTCATTTGTATGATAAGATTACCAATTACTTCAAACAGAATTTATAAAAATATTAAGAAGCCATTATGTAGCACAGATTTTTTCTGTGCTACAATTTTATACTTCAATTAATCTTCTGCTCTTCTTGTTGAACCTTAGTGTAAGCATCGTTGCGGAAGCGGATAACCCGATTAATAAACCTATCCATACACCTACTACTTGCATGTTTAATGTAAACCCTAAAAAATATCCGATGGGTAAAGCTAAAACCCAATAAGCAATAAATGTAATTACCGTGGGGCCTTTTACATCGGTTAAGCCTCTCAGGATACCGATTCCCACAGCCTGGGTGCCGTCGGATATTTGAAAGACCGCGGCAATTAAGAGAAGGTTTGATGCAATCGCAATTACTTCAGGATCGCTGATATAAAGTGAAGGCAAAAATTTTCTTAAAAATACAAACACAACTCCGCATGATGCCATAAAAGAAGCTCCTAAAAATATAGCTGTATAACCTGATTTCCGGACTTCACTAACATCCTGCCTTCCAACGGCATTTCCAACTCTTATACCCCCGGCAGAAGAAATACCGAGTGTTGCCATAAATGAAATTGATGCAAGGTTCATCGCTATCTGGTGAGCGGCCAATTGTTTTGTTCCAAGCCATCCAACCATAATAACGGCAAAGGAAAAAGCTCCCACTTCAAAAATATATTGGAACGCGCTTGGTAAGCCTAAGCTTAATATTTTTTTTATAATATCCTGTCTTATATCCTTAAAATGGAGCGATAATCCATAACGTTTAAATCTTCGGCTGTGCGATACATAATACATTAAGACCAGCCCCATAAACAAGCGTGATAAAAATGTAGCCCAGCCGGCTCCATCAAGGCCCATTGCAGGCAGCCCGAACTTCCCGTAAATAAGTATCCAGTTTCCAAATCCGTTTATAATATTGGCAACAATAGTAACCACCATTGCGGGCCTTACTATTGATAACCCTTAGATAAACTGTTTGTATGTTTGAAAAAGCATAGCGGGTATTATTGAGATT
>DAIERC010000262.1 GCA_027347125.1 Ignavibacteriales bacterium | reverse complement strand
AGAAGAGCAAAAGAACTGGCTCAGGTTCCGGATAAGAAACTTGAAGCGATTGGCAGGGAAGCAAAAAAAAAGAAAACCGAGGAGGAAGATATGCTTCAGTATATTCTTCCAGAAGATTTACTTCGATACGGACTTATCCCGGAACTTATCGGAAGAATCCCCGTAACAGCCCCGCTTCAGCCGTTATCGGAAGAGGCATTTAAAAGCATTCTTGTTGAACCGAAAAACGCGATACTTAAACAGTATAAAAAACTTTTCATGCTTGAAGGAATTGAACTTGAATTCGATCCGTTTTCGATTGACGCGATAGTAAAAAAAGCGATGGAAAGAAAAACCGGCGCACGTGCATTAAGATCCATCGTTGAAAATTTTATGCTGGATATTATGTACGATCTTCCCGACAAAGAAAAAATTGAAAAGTGCATCATTACCAAAGACGTGGTAGAAAAAGGCGCTGGGCCGATTTACCTGGAAGCGGATAGAAAATCGGCTTGAAAGTAATTCAATAAAATCTTTTTTTAGGGCGGTCTTTAGAGATCGCCTTTTATTTTTAAATGTATAGATGCTTTATGCTGAAGAAAATTTTTTTTATTGCCGTTCTGTTTCACTTCACTTCGTTCCCGCAATCGAAGATATTAATTTACATGGATTTAAAACAAACAGATCATTTAAAAGCATACGGAATAACTTACCACGCACTTGCGCGCGGTGAACAGGCCGACTGGCTTTTAAATTACCGCGGTGGTTCTTTTATGCTCAACTATTCAGACCATACGGCAAACGAATGCCGTATTGACGGAGTTGCCTTCGACGCGATATCAACGGCCGATGCGGCAAAAATTTATTCAACCGTTGAAGCCGATGACAACAACATGGCGGTTGTAAGACTTGAGAAAGCGCCGAAGATTGCAGTTTATGTTCCACCTGGATTTCAGCCTTGGGACGATGCGGTAACGCTTGTACTAGACTACGCGAAAATTCCATACACAAAAATATGGAACGACGAAATACTTAGGGGCGATCTTTCAAAATACGATTGGCTGCACCTTCATCACGAAGATTTTACGGGACAATACGGAAAATTTTACGCTAGCTTCAGCAGCGCGCAATGGTACATAGACAACCAGCTCCAATATGAAAGGGACGCAAAGAAAAACGGGTTTAAAAAAGTTTCGGATATGATGAAAACAGTTGCCGAAACAATAAAACAATACATTGCACAGGGCGGTTTTCTTTTCGCAATGTGTTCCGCCACGGATACATTTGATATTGCGCTGGCAGCTCACAATGATGACATCTGCGCCCAAATGTTTGACGGCGACCCGCCGGACCCGGATGCTCAGAACAAACTTGATTTTAACAATACCCTGGCATTCACAAATTTTAAGCTTGAAATGAATCCTTATGTTTATTCGTTTAGCAATATTAATGTACAGCCAAATGAAATAGGAAGCCCGGACAACGATTATTTTACTCTCTTCGATTTTTCTGCAAAATACGATCCCGTACCGGCAATGTTAACCCAGGATCATGTGAACGTTATTCACGGCTTTATGGGACAAACAACTGCTTTTCATAAAGAGGTTATTAAAAAATCAGTAACTATTCTGGCGGAACGCAATGGTACAGATCAGGTAAAATACATTCATGGAAATTTCGGAAGAGGAACATTTACTTTTTACGGCGGCCATGATCCGGAAGCATATCAGCACCTTGTTGGAGATCCGCCTACGGATTTATCCCTTCACAAAAATTCGCCCGGATACAGACTTATACTTAATAACGTCCTTTTCCCCGCAGCAAAACAGAAAAAACAAAAAACTTAATTGCAGGAGAATTTTGGTTTGGTGATTGTAGCGATTTAATTAGTAAAATTTTATTAGCTTTGCGCTAAGAATTAAAAAACAAATTATTGTAAACAAAACAATCATTCAAACCAAATGAAAACCATAAAAGTTAGAAATGAAAACAAAGAAATAGCGATCGGCAAGATAGTATGCGTTGGCAGAAATTACGCAGAACATGCAACCGAACTTGGCAATGAAATTCCTGAAAAACCCGTGGTATTTCTTAAACCTGCTTCGGCGGTAATATATTCCGGCGGAAAAATAATCTACCCAAATTTTTCAAATGAAATGCATCATGAAACGGAATTGATTTTATTAATCGGCACAACGTTAAAAAACGCATCGCTCGACGAATCGAACAGCGCAATTAAGGCCTTGGGCGTTGGGCTTGATATGACCCTACGCGACATTCAATCAGAACTGAAAAAGAAAGGCCACCCGTGGACAGTTGCGAAATGTTTTGATACTTCTGCTGTTCTGTCGGATTTTATTTCAACCGCAGAATACAAACTTAGTCTGGAAGAAGAAATTTTACTAACTGTTAACGGAACAATCCGTCAAAAAGAAAAATTAAACATGATGCTCTTTAAACCTGTTGAGATTGTTCAATACGTTTCTTCTCTAATGACGCTTGAACCAGGAGACCTGATTTACACCGGT
>DAIERC010000245.1 GCA_027347125.1 Ignavibacteriales bacterium | reverse complement strand
TGCCAAAAAGCGGCGGAAGATTCTATATTAAGCGGCGCGGCTTTAGCAAAATTAAACGAACTAAAAAAATTTAGTAACTCATTCGCAAATTAAAAATTTTTAAGATGACAATACTTGATGAAATAATCGAAGTTAAAAAGGAAGAAGTTTCCGGATTAAGAAATAAATACTCTTTAAATTCATTTAAGGAGATGAAATACTTTGAGGTTGCTCCGCTTAGCTTTATAAATGAAATTAAAAGGAACAGAAATGTTTCAATAATTGCCGAAGTAAAAAAAGCAAGCCCATCTAAAGGCATAATAAAAGCGGATTTCAATCACCTGAAGATTGCGCAAAACTATTTCGCGGCGGGCGTAAATGCAGTGTCGATTTTAACGGACGAAAAATTTTTTCAGGGCAGTATAAATTATCTCCGTGAAATTGCGGAGATAAAAGAAGTTCCTATTTTGAGGAAAGATTTTATCATCGATGAGTATCAGATATTCGAAGCAAAAGCCAACGGCGCCGATATTGTGCTTTTGATTTGCGAAGCTTTATCAAAAGGGCAGGTTGATGAATTATCCCATGCCGCTTTTGAATGCGGGCTGGAAGTGCTGTTGGAACTCCATTCCGCAGACCAAGTAGAAAAAATTAATTTTGATGTTCATAATATTATCGGCGTAAATAATCGCAACCTAAAATCATTTAATGTTGATTTGAATACAACCGCCGAATTAGCATGTTATTTAACTGATGACACGATACTTGTTTCGGAAAGTGGAATAACTAAAGAAGAGGATATTAAATTTCTGAAAAAAAACGGTATTAACGCAGTTCTTGTAGGCGAACATTTAATGAGTTCGAAAAATATAAAAGCCAAAGTGGAAGAGTTGAAAGAATGGTGTTCATATGAAAGTTAAGATTTGCGGCATCACTAATGTTGAAGACGCGTTGTTGTGCCAGAATTTGGGCGCGGACGCACTCGGTTTTATATTTTATAAAGGGAGCAAACGATATGTTGAGCCTTCTAAGGTATCGGACATAATAAAATCTCTTTCTCCGTTTATCATGAAGGTTGGAGTTTTTGTAGATGACATTCCGGAAGAAATAAACCGGATCGCTACGCAATGCGGATTAAATGCCGTGCAACTTCACGTTGAAGGAACAGCTGATTATCATTCTAAAATTAATATGCCGGTTATAAAAGCCTTCAGGGTTAACAAAGATTTTGATTTTTCAATCCTTGAAAAACTAAATACCGGCTATTTTCTTCTTGATTCATATTCAAAGGAAGCTTACGGCGGTACAGGTAAAAAATTTAACTGGGAAATAATTCCTCAAAAACTAAAGCAAAGAATTATTTTGGCAGGTGGAATTTCAGTTGAAAATATAGACGAAATATTCTGTTCCGTAAAGCCGGCAGCGATAGACTTATCGTCATCACTCGAAATTGAGCCGGGCAAAAAAAGCGCAGATAAAGTAAAAATGTTTTTTAACAGGTTGAATATATTGAAGGGAAACCAATGTTAGTAATAATGAAACTGGATTCGCCAAGGCCTGACATTGAAAAAGTAAAACAAAAAATTAGCGGCAAGAATTGCATCCCCCATGAAATACCGGGTGCCAGCAAACTAGGCATAGGCATTACAGGGCAGACCAATCTTCTTGATGAAGAAGATTTTTTAACAATGGATTGTGTTGACGAAGTTATTCGTGTTACCAAGCCTTACAAACTTGTTAGCCGCGAAATGAAACAGGAAGATACAATTATAAATGTAAACGGCTCGTTTGTCGGAGGCAGCGAATTATCAATAATAGCCGGCCCATGCTCCGTTGAAAGCCGGCAGCAGTTGTTTGACATAGCCGGTGAATTAAAAGAAATGGGAATAAAATTTTTTAGGGCGGGGGCATATAAACCCAGAAGCAGCCCGTATTCTTTCCAGGGTTTAAAAGAAAAGGGACTGGAATACCTGGCCGATATAAAAAAAGAACTCGGGCTGCTTATCGTAACAGAAGCAAAAGATACGAAATCACTTCCCTTTGTTGCGGAGGTAGCTGATGTTATCCAAATCGGTGCGCGTAACATGCAAAATTTTTCTTTGCTCGAGGAGGTTGGGCAATTAAAAAATGCCATACTTCTAAAACGCGGGCTTGCCGCAACAATTGAAGACCTATTGATGAGCGCCGAATATATTTTGTCTCAAGGCAACTTCAACGTAATTCTTTGCGAAAGAGGAATTAGAACTTTTGAGACAATGACCAGAAACACTTTAGATTTAAACGCGGTTCCCATTATAAAAAAACAATCTCATCTTCCTATTATTGTAGACCCCTCGCACGGAATCGGAATCTGGGATAAAGTGCCCGCCATGGCTTTAGGCGCAATTGCCTGCGGCGCAGACGGATTAATGATTGAAGTTCATAACCAGCCGGATAAAGCTTTATCGGATGGATTTCAATCTTTAACTCCGAAAAATTTTAAATTACTATTAGAAAAACTTGAGCAATTAGCTCCAATAGTTAATAGAAAGATTACAGATTATGAACGAATCGGTTAATTATAAATTTCCGGATGCAGACGGGAGATTCGGAAAATTTGGGGGCAAATATGTTCCTGAAACTTTAATTACTCCCCTAAAGGAACTTGAAGAGATATATTTCTCTTTAAAGAATGACCCCGGTTTTATTCAGGAACTTAACCAATTAAATTCGGAATATACTGGCAGGCCAACGCCGTTAACATTTGCAGACAGTCTTACAAAGCATTACGGCAAAGGGAAAATTTATTTAAAGCGCGAAGACCTTTGCCACACCGGGGCGCATAAAATTAATAATGCTCTCGGACAAATTCTTCTGGCTAAAAAACTCGGTAAAACTAGAATCATTGCCGAAACAGGAGCTGGCCAGCATGGTGTTGCCACTGCAACTGTTTGCGCTAAGTTCGGTATGAAATGTTTTGTTTACATGGGCGAAGTTGATATTGAAAGGCAAAGTTTAAATGTATTCAGAATGAAGTTGCTAGGCGCCGAAGTGATTCCGGTTTCTTCGGGAAGCAAAACATTAAAGGATGCAACCAACGAAGCAATACGAGATTGGGTAGCCAATGTAAATGATACACATTATATAATCGGCTCAGTTGTGGGGCCGCACCCATACCCAATGATGGTAAGAGATTTTCAATCAGTAATAGGTACAGAAGCAAAATATCAAATTCACAATATTGAAGGACGGGATCCCGATTATATAGTTGCGTGCGTTGGAGGCGGCAGTAACGCGATAGGAATTTTCTATCCGTTCATTAACCGTAATGTAAAATTAATTGGTGTGGAAGCCGCCGGATACGGAATAGATACCGATAAACATTGTGCTACTTTAACTTTAGGAAGAGAAGGTATTTTTCAGGGTATGAAAACTTATCTTCTTCAGAATGATGAAGGACAGGTTTCCGAAGTCCATTCTATTTCAGCTGGGCTTGATTATCCCGGAGTTGGCCCGGAACATAGTTTTCTAAAAGACGAGATAATAGCTGATTATTATTCAGTTACAGATGATGAAGCCATCAAAGCCACCGAACTCCTATCACACAAGGAAGGAATTATTCCCGCGCTGGAATCAGCACACGCAATAGCGTACCTGGAGTACCTTATGCCGAAAACTACAAAAGATGAAATAATAATTGTAAATGTAAGCGGCAGAGGCGATAAAGATTTAAATACAATTAAAAACAGTTTAGGATATTAATTACAATGTCGTTTATTGCAGATTTTATTTCAAAAAAAAATGAAACGAAAGAAAAAATTCTTTCAATTTTTTTAACCGCCGGATTTCCCGATAAAACTAGGTTTGCGGAACTCGCAGTAAAAGTTCTGGATGCCGGCGCCGACATGCTTGAAATCGGTTTTCCGTTTAGCGACCCGCTTGCGGATGGACCAACAATTCAGCATTCTTCTCAAATTGCTTTAGAGAATGGCGTTAATTTAAAAAAGACTTTCGCTTATGCGGCAGAAATTAGAAAGCATACACAAAAACCGCTTATAATGATGGGCTACGCCAATCCGGTTTTATCTTATGGAGTAAAAAAATTTGCCGACGACGCTAAAGCGGCCGGCGTAAATGGCCTAATAATCCCGGATATTCCTATTGAAGAATATGATAATTTTTTTGATGAATCTTTTGACGGCCTTGATACAATCCTTTTAATTACCCCGACTACCACTGACGCCAGGATAAAACTTATTGACGAAAAAAGCAGTGGCTTTGTGTATTGTGTTTCAATAAGCGGTACAACCGGCAGTTCAAATAAAAGTATTAGTAGCACCCTTGATTTCTTAAAGAACACATATTCTACTGTTCGCAATAATAAGATGCTTGTTGGCTTTGGCATATCAAATGAGAACGATGTAAAAACCTTCGCTCCGCATTGTGATGGTGTAATTGTGGGCAGCGCTGTTATAAAATCATTGATGAATGACGACCCCAATTATTCCAATACAATTGATCTTATAAAAAAATTAAAAAGTAGTTTAATATAATTTTAATCAGATATTTAAAAAGCTTCGTATAAATCGTGTAACTATACTAAATATTTTATTATTAGGTTCACGAGCATAATGGGAATACGCTACCCTTATTCCTTTAGTATAGTAACCATTACTTTTTAATATTAGTATTTTTTTTATAATTAGGTGATGTATATAGCACAAGTTGCATTGGTAATTTTACCTCTTTTAGTTATATTTTTCGTCAAAGAATCGCTTGTCTTAAAGCGGAGAGCTCCTATGCTTAAACAATAGGAGCAGTTATTAACTTTTTAATGTTTTGGAGGCTTGATGAAACAGATAAAATTTGTTTTTCTTTTTTTGTGCACTGCGTTTTTATTCGCTCCATCTTTTTCTTTCCCTCAAGATAGCGGAGGTGATGAAATTAATGTTGCGAATATGGATACAACAATTAATCCTGCTGTTGATTTTTACGACTATGCAAACGGCAACTGGATCAAGCATACACCAATCCCTGCGGAATATCCTTCATGGGGATCATTTAGTATTTTAAACAACAACAACTATGATAAGCTAAAAAAAATTCTTATCGCAGCTGAAAGAACTACTTCCGCTCCAAAAGGAAGTAACGATCAGCTTGTGGGCGATTTTTATTCATCAGGAATGGATTCTGCAAAGATTCAAGCAGATGGGTTTAAGCCTGTTCTCCCTGACCTGAAAAAGATAGATGACATAAAAAATCTAAACGATTTTTATAAAGCCCTAAGCATGATTCATCTTGGCTTTTCAAATCCCCTCTTCTCTTTCTCTTCATCACCTGATGCCAAAAATAGTAAAATGCAAATTGCACAACTATACCAGGATGGGCTTGGGATGCCTGACCGTGACTATTACTTAAAAGATGATGACAATACAAAAACCGTTAGAACTGCTTACAAAGAATTTATTAAAAACATATTTTCGTTGGTTGAAAAGAATCCCGATGCGGTTTCTAAAGATGTTGATGTAATTATGAATATTGAAACACAGCTCGCTAAAGCTTCGATGACGCGTGTTGAGCAGAGAGACCCGCAAAAAACTTACCATAAAATGAGCTTAAAACAATTATCGGCAATTGCGCCAGATTTTAATTGGCATGAATATTTTGTTGCAATCGGTGTTCCGAAACCAGGTGAAATAAATGTAGCGCAGCCCGACTTTTTTAAAGAAGTTAATCACCTTGTTAGTACAACTCCGATAAGCGATTTAAAAATTTATTTAAAGTGGAATATCCTTCGCTTCGCTGCGCCTTATTTAAGTTCGCCGTTTGAAGAAGCTAGCTTCAATTTTTACAGCAAAGCCTTAAATGGTATTCAGGCAATGCAGCCAAGATGGAAAAGGGTTTTACGGACAATAGACAGGAATATCGGAATGTCGCTCGGCCAGCTTTTTGTAAAAGAATATTTTCCGCCGGAAGCTAAGAAGAAAGCTCTAGACCTGGTTCATAATTTAATCTCGGTTCTAGGCGAAAGGATAAAAAACCTGGACTGGATGAGCGCTTCGACTAAAGAAAAAGCTTTAACAAAACTTTCAGCCATTATGATTAAGAT
>DAIERC010000244.1 GCA_027347125.1 Ignavibacteriales bacterium | reverse complement strand
TTCTTTTGTTTTGATATTATTATAAACACGGGGTATTATTAATCCTCCTTCGGAATAGCCGACTAAGTAAATATTTTCATAAGAGGCTTTGTTGAGAAAACTGTCTATAACTATTACCGAAGCGTAGATTCTATTTGTAAGCGTGTTTGCATGTGATTTTAATGAATCGCCGGCAAAGTCTTCGCCCATATTTATATTCATTTTTTCCGGAATAAGCATGTCATATTTATCTGATAATTCTTCGTTGAATTGATTTGCAAGCGTTAGGGCTTCCCATGAATTATATGAACTCATTATCCCCAGCGTAGAACAATAGGCCGAACCGTCAAGATAAATTATCAAACTCTTGTTGGGCAACTTATCCTTATTACGTCGAGCGTAATAATAATTAATAAAATTGTCATCAACCTTTAAAGTACTTACGGTAAAATTATCGTATAGGCATGAAGATAAAAACAACAGGAAAAACAGCGGTAAATATTTTATTAAAAATATTTTCATTGTTTAATAAAAAATCTTTTCCACGAATATGCTTATTCTATTTTCTAACCAGACTGCCTTGGTGCTCGTATTGATGGGAATATCAAGGCAACACGTGTGTAACTTAAATATTTTTTTAATTAAATACTGTTTAATTTCTTTTATGAATTTGAAGATATGACTTATGGCAGGAAGAGCTAATGCTTATTACCGGTATTTAAAATTATAATAAATTCTCAAGCAGACCGTTTTATAAATATTCGTACAACTTTATTTTAATAAAGGAATAAGAAGCAGTTAAAAATTATGATCTTACTTACTGCTTTTACTTCGATTTTATAACACAAGGTTACGATTATAAACTTGTTAGACGGTTATTTAATATTACGGCCGGCTTGAGCTTTTTATTTTAGTCTTCAATTACCGCGAGCACATCGGATCTTTGTACAATTTTATATTCTTTATTATCAAAGCTTATTTCTTCGCCGCCGTACTTAGCAAACAATACTTTATCGCCTTCTTTAATTTTTTCTCTTAGATCTTCATCGGTGCCTACCGCAACTACGCGCCCCATAATCGGTTTTTCTTTTGCCGTATCAGGGATAATAATACCCGACATGGTTTTTTGTTCCTGCTCAATTAATTCAAGAACTAATCTGTCGTCCATAGGTTTTATTTTCATTTTTCCTCCTTTAACCTTTAATATTTAACATTTGATTAATTTTGGGTCTATCAAATCCAACGATTGGACGATTGTTTATTAGAATTACAGGTACGCCGGTTTGACCGGTTTTTCTTTGTAAATCTCGCGCAGCGTTCATATCTCTGCTTACGTCAACTTCGGTGAATTTAATATTCTTTTCTCTTAAATATCTTTTAGCCGAGTTGCAGAAGCTGCAAGTCGGTGTTGTAAACATTACTACTTTCGGTTGTGTTTCCATAATAATTCCAAAATTTTTTATGGGTTTGATGTAAAAAGATTCGATTGGATTCATAATTTTCATTTACAACCATTAAAGAATTTGCAGCACTGCTTGGCGGGATGGTATTTGCGGCTTTCCAAAACAAATTGTGTTTTAACTATTCATCAACGTATTAATTACTTTACAGCACGCATCATCTTTTTATAACTTAATTTTTAAGGAGTAAAATGGATATTGCCAAAATATTTAAATTCCGCTGATTTTAGATGTTCTCACAATCAAGAAAATACTTGGTTTAGCCAGATTTGTTTTACCTCTTTTGATAAAAAAGTTACGAATTAAGGCTGCTTTCAAAAGGAAACTGCTTGGTATAATATTTGGCTTAACTGAGGCACTTAATACAGAATTAAATTCATATAAAAAGTTGGAAAGAAGATGGAAAGGAAAAAAGTAACAATAGACGGTAATGAAGCTGCCGGTTACGTAGCTTTTAATACTAACGAAGTAATAGCTATTTACCCTATAACACCCTCTTCTCCTATGGGAGAATGGTGCGATGCATGGGCTGCCGAAGGCAAAAAGAATATCTGGAATGAAATTCCTTCGGTTAGCGAATTGCAAAGTGAAGGCGGTGCTTCGGGAAGTGTTCACGGAGCATTGCAAACCGGTGCTTTAACCACAACATTTACGGCCTCACAAGGGCTTCTTTTAATGATACCGAACATGTTCAAAATTGCCGGTGAATTAACATCGACTGTTTTCCATGTTACCGCGAGATCAATTGCTGCGCAGGCGCTCTCTATTTTTGGAGATCACAGCGACGTTATGGCGGCTAGATCTACCGGTTTTGCTATGCTGGTATCAAACTCAGTTCAGGAAGTAATGGATTTTGCTCTTATTTCACAAGCCGCTACGCTGGAATCAAGACTCCCGTTCCTGCACTTTTTTGACGGCTTTAGAACCTCGCACGAAGTTATGAAGATTGAACAATTGACCACCGATGATATCCGCGCTATGATTGATGATGAACTAGTAATCGCTCACCGTAAAAGAGGATTAAGCCCCGATCGCCCGGTACTTCGCGGTACTGCTCAAAATCCGGATGTATACTTCCAGGGTAGAGAAACTGTCAATAAGTTTTATGATGCTTGCCCTGATATTGTACAAAAACAAATGGACAAATTTGCTAAAATTGTCGGCAGGCAATATCATCTTTTTGATTATGTTGGCGCTCCGGATGCGGAAAGAATTGTTATTCTAATGGGTTCAGGTGCAGATGCCGCCGAAGAAACCGTAGAATATTTAACGGCGAAGGAAGAAAAAGTCGGTATTCTAAAAGTAAGATTATACAGGCCTTTCTCAATCGAACACTTCATAAACGCATTACCTAAAACAACCAAATCAATAGCAATATTAGACAGAACGAAAGAACCCGGCGCCAGCGGTGAACCTTTATATCTTGATGTTGTTAACGCAATTTCTGAAAAACACATCAGCGGTGAACTTGGTTTCGCTTATCCTAAAATTATAGGCGGACGTTACGGTCTTTCTTCTAAAGAATTTACTCCTGCGATGGTTAAAGCGGTATTCGACGAATTGAAAAAAGATAAACCGAAGAACCACTTTACCATAGGCATTATTGACGACGTTACATTTACAAGCCTTGATTTTGATCCTTCGTTCTCCGTTGAACCTGAAGAAACTTTCAGAGGCAAATTCTACGGGCTTGGCGCAGACGGTACCGTAGGCGCAAATAAAAACTCGATTAAGATTATCGGCGAAGGTACTAAATTCTACGCTCAGGGTTATTTTGTTTATGATTCAAAGAAGTCCGGTTCTACTACCGTTTCTCATTTAAGATTCGGACCTAAAGAAATAAAATCGACTTATTTGATAAACAAAGCTAACTTTATCGCATGTCATCAGCAGGTATTTCTTGAAAAAATGGATATGCTTAACGATGCCGGTGAAGGCGCAACATTCTTGTTGAATACAGCTGTTCCGAAAGAAGAAGTTTGGAATACGCTGCCAGAAAAAATCCAGAAAGATCTGATTGAAAAGAAAATGAAGTTCTATATTATCGACGCTTACAAAGTAGGCGGAGAGACAGGCATGGGACAAAGAATTAACACAATTATGCAAACATGCTTCTTCGCTATCTCGAAGATCCTTCCTAAAGATGAAGCGATAGACATGATTAAAAATACTATTAAGAAAACATATGGCAAAAAAGGCGATAAAATTGTTCAGATGAACTTCAACGCTGTTGATCAAACACTTGCGCATCTTTACGAAGTTGAAGTACCGAAAACAACAACAAGTAAAATACAGTTCTTGCCTGCGGTATCGGCCAATGCCCCTGAATTTGTTCAGGATGTTACCGCTACACTTATCGCAGGAAACGGCGACTTTTTACCGGTAAGCAAAATGCCTATCGACGGCACATTCCCGGTTGGAACAGCACAATGGGAAAAAAGAAACATTGCGCTTGAAATTCCGGAATTCGACCCCGAAGTATGCATTCAATGCAATAAGTGCGTGGCTGTTTGTCCGCATGCTTCTATACGCGCTAAAGCATATGATGAAAAATTGCTTGCCAACGCACCGGCAACATTCAAGCATACAAAGTTCAAAGGAAAAGAGTACGGCGAAAACTTAGCTTACACAATTCAAATTGCGGCCGAAGATTGCACAGGTTGCGGAATATGCGTTGATGTATGCCCTGCTAAGAATAAAAAAGAAACACGCCTTAAAGCCTTGAACATGGTTCCTCAACTCCCGATAAGGGAACAGGAAAAAGCAAACTGGGACTTCTTCTTAAGTTTGCCGGAATTAGACAGAACCAAGATTAAGACATCCGCAATTAAAGACTCACAATTTTTGCAGCCATTGTTCGAGTTCTCCGGCGCATGTTCCGGTTGCGGCGAAACTCCTTATGTAAAACTAGTAAGCCAGTTGTTCGGTGACAGAACCGTTGTTGCAAATGCAACAGGCTGTTCTTCAATATATGGCGGTAACTTGCCTACAACTCCGTGGACTGTTAACAAAGACGGAAGAGGACCAGCATGGTCTAACTCTTTGTTTGAAGATAATGCCGAGTTCGGTCTTGGTTTCAGATTAGCGATTGACAAACATAACGATCAGGCTAAAAATCTCTTGAAAGAACTTGCTTCTGAAGTTGGTGAAAAATTAGTAAACGAATTATTAAATGCAGATCAAAAAGATGAAACCGGCATTTATGAGCAGAGAGAAAGAGTAAAACTGCTTAACGAAAAATTAAACGGTCTTTTGGCAAAAGGCGCTAATGGAAAAACCCAGCAAGTTACTCACCTGTTAAGCCTTGCGGATTATCTCGTTAAAAAATCTGTATGGATTATGGGCGGCGACGGTTGGGCTTACGATATCGGGTACGGCGGGTTGGATCACGTACTTGCTTCCGGCAAGAACGTTAACATACTTGTTCTTGACACCGAAGTATATTCCAATACGGGCGGACAGATGTCGAAATCCACTCCGAGAGGAGCTGTGGCAAAATTTGCAGCTGGCGGTAAGCCTCTTGCCAAAAAGGATCTTGGCTTAATGGCTATATCTTACGGCAATGTATATGTAGCCAAGGTTGCGATGGGTTCAAGCGATGTTCAAACCGTAAGAGCTTTTATTGAAGCGGAAGCTTACGACGGACCATCTTTGATTATTGCATACAGCCACTGTATTGCTCATGGAATCGATATGGCCAAAGGATTGCAAAATCAAAAAGCCGCTGTGGATTCCGGACACTGGCAGTTATACAGATTTAATCCTGAATTAACAAAAGAAGGAAAGAATCCTTTCAAACTCGAATCAAAAGGATTAAAGATTCCTCTAAAGGATTATGCTTATATGGAAACACGTTACAAGATGTTGACCAAATCTCATCCCGAAGAAGCCGCCCATCTAATGGAAGAAGCTCAGAAGGATGTTGTGGAAAAATGGAAAGCCTACGAGCAAATGGCCGCATCTCAAAGCGAAACTAAGTAAAAAATAATATTCTCAAACCCTAATCTTACTCTTACATAAAAGAGTAAGATTAGGTAAAATAAAATCAGAGGTAAGATAATGGATATATCAACAACCTATTTGGGATTAAAACTTAAAAGCCCGATAGTTCCTTCGGCCGGACCTTTATCGCAAGATATCGGCAACATAAAAGCTATGGAAGATGCCGGCGCCGGAGCAGTAGTTTTATACTCTATGTTTGAAGAACAAATTGAAAACGAACAATTAGAACTTTATTATCACACGACAATACATGCCGACAGCAACGCAGAAGCTACAAATTACTTCCCGGCAGAAATCGATTTTAAACTTGGCCCGGAAGAATATTTGAAACATATTCAAAAGGCAAAAGAAGCCGTAAAGATTCCGGTTATTGCAAGCTTAAACGGCAAATCGTTAGGCGGCTGGGTTGATTACGCAAAGAAGATTGAAGAAGCCGGTGCCGATGCGTTGGAATTAAATATTTACAGACTCGCTACCGACCTTGATAAATCGGGTGCCGAAGTGGATCAATCATATATCGATATAGTAAAATCTGTAAGAAGCTCCGTTAGTATTCCTATCTCAGTAAAATTAGGGCCGTTCTTCAGCTCAACGGCATGGATGGCACATCAACTGGATAAAGCTGGCGCTAACGGCCTGGTTCTTTTCAACAGATTTTATCAGCCCGATATAGATCTTGAAAAACTTGAGGTAACACCAAACGTACTTTTAAGCACCCCGATGGATATGAGACTGCCGTTAAGATGGAT
>DAIERC010000236.1 GCA_027347125.1 Ignavibacteriales bacterium | reverse complement strand
CTCTTCTGCAAGAAGGTACCGACTATACCGTACATTATGAAACCGGTTATATAACTTTTAATACACAGATACAAGATCAGGATGCTATTGCCGTTGCGTATGAAGTATATAATACTCAAGTTGGAGACCAGGACGATTCATTTTACGGCGACTTTTTAAATACTACAACAACTTCCGATACGACGAAAAAGTTAGTTCTAAAATTAATTAAACCGTCTTACTTAAAACCTCAGTATACCCAGGCGTGGAAATTACAGCTGAAGAACATATATCCCATTGGCGGCAGAAATATTAAAAAGGAAGGTTTTGAGTTCCAGGTAAAATATGAAACTCCAGGCCAGGACCCTGTATCCGATATTTCGACAGGGCAAGGAGTAGTAAAATTATTAAACGCCTTCGGGCTTGATAAGTACGATGCCAGCGGCAACCCGACGCCCGATAATCTTTTTGATTGGGTAGAAGGGATTACGGTTTTACCGGCAACCGGCGAAATTATTTTTCCATACTTGCAGCCCTTCGGACAAAATATACGGGATGAAGGAATACCTGACTCTTTATCTTACCAATCAATTTATGACACAACCCAGTATTATGCCCAGCAGGATAAAATACACGATAAGTGGGAACTGGTAGGAAAATATTCAGGAGAAGCAACTTCAACTTACCAGCTTGGCTTTAACCTGGTAGTAAACTCCGTTCGAGTTACTCTAAACGGCCGCCAGTTAACGGCCGGTGTAGATTATACCGTCGATTATAATATAGGACAATTAACAATAATAAACCGCGACGCTTTGGTGCCGGGCGCCGATCTTAAAATTACTTATGAACAAAATGATTTGTTCCAACTGGCCTCTAAAACTTTGTTGGGAGTCCGCGGTGTGTTCGATTTTTCCAAGAACACAAAACTCGGCTTTTCAATGTTAAACCTTAACCAACAAACCTTAAGCACCAAAGTAAGAATTGGTGAAGAGCAGTTAAGCAATACTATAATGGGAATCGATTTTTCAACAAGCCAGGATTTACCGTTCTTAACAAAGGCCCTCGATCATATTATTTCTACGAAACAAATGTCAAGTTTGTCTTTATCCGGTGAATACGCTTATATGAAACCTGATCCGAATACCATGAAAAGTACTATTCCGGATGATCAGGGGCAAAGCATTGCTTACATTGACGATTTTGAAGGTGCAAAAAAAATTATTCCCGTTGGCGTTTCTTATACGGCCTGGAAAGATCTAAGCGCTCCGGACGCAATACCTGCGTTTTCAGGGCTTAATCCCTTGCAAATGATGGATTATAAAGCAAAGAGTTTCTGGTATTCCATCACCCCGCCGGATGTAAACGTTCGCGATATTTGGGGCACCAGAAAAATGGTTGCAACACAAGATCAACAGGTTCAAACTTTGGATTATGTATTTATGCCGGATACACCGGGCACATACAATTATAATTCAAAGCTTCAAGATCCTACAAAAACATGGGGCGGAATGATGAAAGTACTTTCTTCAACCGCTAATGATTTGCAAGCACAAAATATTCAGTATATAGAATTTTTGATGCACATAAACGCAGCTCCTGCTAATTCAAAACTTTATATAGATCTTGGCAGAATTAGTGAAGATGTTATTCCAAATAAAGTTTTGGATACCGAAGACAGAAACAATAACGGAGTTGTCGATCAAAATGAAGACCTTGGTATAGATTTTATGACGGACGAACAGGAACGGTCGTATTGTGCGGAACGAGGTTATTCAGCCGCGAGTAAACAAGATCCCAGCGGCGATGATTTTTCATTCAACCAATCTGCGCCCGGTAATACCGATGCTGAAAGAGAATCGAAATATTTTCATATAAACGGTACTGAAGGAAATGCGCAATTAAGCGACATCGGCAGAATACCAGATACCGAAGATTTGAACCTTAACGGAAACCTGGATTTATTAAATAGTTATTTCAGGTATGAAGTACCAATTGATTCTAATAAATCAACAAATCCTTTTATTGCTGGCGGAGGAGACAATGCGGGCTGGTATTTAATAAGAATACCGCTAAAAGATACAATGCTTACCGTCGGCAGTCCAAGTTTATCTGACGTGGAATATATAAGAGTTTTTTCCACCAACGTTTCCAGCAAAGTTCATCTTAGGTTTGCCGAGTTTAACCTTGTGGGAAACCAGTGGCAGGCTGTTCTTCCGAATGATACCGTACTTTCCGTTTCGGTTATTAATATTGAAGATAACTTGAATTATACTTTCCCGCCGGGAGTAACCCAGGAAAGGGATAAAAGCCAGCCTGATCAGCAAGTATACAATAACGAACAATCGTTGGACTTAATCATAAACGGCCTGCAGCCGGATTCTACACGTGAAGCAGTAAAATATATGTACAGCCCTCTTGATGTTTTTAATTATAAAGAAATGAAATTTTTTGTTCACGGTGATGAAACACAGGGCTCTAATATTTCAGACTCATCCGGCGGAGGTTACCCAGCGCAGGTTTACTTAAGGTTCGGTACCGATACCAGCAATTTTTATGAATATAGCCAGCCGGTTCAAGCCGGGTGGAACGATGTTGGACTTGAGTTTAGCAAACTAACCGCTATAAAGGCCGGTTTAGATTCGGCGGGAATGACTACATTATACCGGGTACCGGTACCCGGCGAACCCGGACATTATTACGGTGTAAAAGGTAATCCGTCTTTAACAGCGATTAAATATTTCACTATTGGAATACATAACCAAAGTAACCAAACACTAAAGCCTAGAGTTCTTAACGGCGAGGTATGGATAGATGAATTAAGAGTTATCGGCGCAGACAATCATCCAGGATCGGCTTACACGGTTTCTACTTCGTTAAAACTTGCAGACTTGATGACGCTGAATTTTAATATGAGTCATACCGATCCATATTTTCATAGTTTATCCAGCCAGTTTGGATCTAGAGTCGATTCAAGAAACTGGAGTGTTTCCGCCGATCTTGATATAATTAAGCTTCTGCCTTTTAGATTAGACGGTAGTAATTTCAAAGTAAATTATTCTCACTCGGAATCATTAGGTAAACCTTTGTATTTGCCTGGTACCGATATTAGAGTGGATGAAGCGGCGCAAATTTCAGATAGAGCCAAAACAGATTCTACTTTACGCACGTCCAGTAATATGAAATCGTCGCAGCAAATACTAACCGATTCACAAACATTGAACGTGTCTGATACATGGTCTGCCTCGGGAGTAAGTATAAAAATACCTTCCAATTACTGGCTAATTAGAGATACCTTTAATGCCCTAACTTTGGGTTTTAATTATAACAAAACGTTTAGTAGAAATCCTACAATATTAGCTACACGTGCATGGGTGTGGAATGCGAATGCCAGCTACGGTATAAATTTTAGTCCGGATGATTATATATCTCCGGCCAGAATTCCGTTTATAGGAACTATATTTAATTTCTTAAAAGACTACAGAAATTTAAAAATTTACTACGCGCCTCAAAATTTTGCGGTTAACTTAGCTGTAAAAAGAAATAGAAATACCAGCACGAACAGACAATTAAACAATACTCCGTCTCAAACCATTTTCTCGCACGATTTTTCAACTACGAGGAATATGAATTTCTTATGGAAATTTACCGACGGCGGCCTGTTAAACTTAAGTGCAAATTACACGATGTCTGTTA
>DAIERC010000223.1 GCA_027347125.1 Ignavibacteriales bacterium | reverse complement strand
TTGCAAATAGCTGAACCGTTATTAGCTGCAATAGAAGAACTAAGCAAATTACCGAGCATCGGGAAAAAAACTGCGCAAAGGCTGGCGCTCTATCTTTTAAAAACCGATAAAGGTAATGTTGACGCCCTTGTTAAGGCGATTGAAGATTTAAAAACAAAATTGAGATTTTGCGACAGATGTTTCAATCTTTCCGAGGATGAGTTGTGTGATATATGCAAAAGCCATAAAAGAGATCACTCATTAATTTGCGTAGTTGAAGAAGCCAGCGATGTAATTGCTATCGAAAAAACTCACGAGTTCAACGGAGTTTATCATGTTCTAGGTGGAGTATTATCTCCTTTGTCCGGAGTAAGTCCTGAATCATTACACATTAAAGAACTTATAAAAAGATTTGAAACGGAAGAAATTCAGGAAGTAATACTTGCCTTAAACCCAGATACCGAAGGCGAAACCACATCACTGTATCTTGCTAAACTAATAAAACCACTGGGAGTAAAAGTAACCAGAATAGCACGCGGGCTCCCGATAGGCGGCGACCTGGAATTTGCCGACGAGGCAACCATCGGTAGGGCAGTGTTGGGAAGAATTGTTTTGTAATGGATGAATGGTACAAGGAGTGGTTTAATACTGAAGAATATTTAAGCGTTTACCGTCACCGGAATGACGAGGACGCCCGGCTACTGGCGGAATTAATCTTAAGTAATTTAAAAATACCTGTGGGCGCTAATGTTCTGGATATGGCCTGCGGCCCGGGAAGGCATTCGATTTTATTTGCTGAAAAAGGTTTTAAAGTTACCGCTGTAGATTTAAGCGAGAAATTACTTTCGGTTGCAAAAAAATCTGCAGAAGAAGCCGGAGTAAAGGTTAATTTTGTTCATTCGGATTTAAGATGTTTTTCCGAGGCCGCAAAGTTTAACCTGGTGTTGAACCTTTTTACCAGCTTCGGGTACTTTGAAGATGATGAGGAAAATTTTAAGATATTTGAAGTTGCTTTTGATCATCTAATGTCCGGCGGATATTTTGTGTTGGATTTTCTTAATAAAAATTATATTGAGAAAAATCTAATCCCTGAATCGGTGGACAAACTTGTTGAGGGAAAAATAATACAACAGAGATATATTAAAGATAAAAGGGTAATAAAAAAGATTTCCATTATAAAAGACGGAAGCGAAAAACATTTCCACGAATCGGTTAGAATGTATTGTAAACATGAATTGATTGCTTCTCTTGAGAACAAAGGTTTTTTGATAAAAAAAGTATTCGGAGATTTTGAAGGTAATTCCTTCAGCAAAGCAACGTCTCCGAGAATTATAATTATAGCTCAGAAATGAAGCTTATTATTTTAATATCATTTTCTCTTCTTATAGCCAGCTGCGACTTGTTCAACACGCGGACTGCCGAAACTCCCAACCAGCCCAGAACCAATTTTCAGCAAGCTATTACGCCCGATTTGCTTATTGAAAACCTGGTAAATTCTTTGCACGATAAAAGCGTGGAGAATTACCTATCATGTTTATCCGATTCTTCATTTACAAATAAAGGCTTTGTGTTCTCGCCTTCAAGCGGCGCATTGTCTCAGTTTCCATCGCTTGCGGGAAACTGGACCGAAAAAAATGAAGAGCAATATTTTAATAATTTAAAAGTTAAAGTGCCCGATAATCTTCCGGTTACTTTAACATTAACTAATGAATCTTACAGCCCGCAGGGTGACAGCGTAATTTATACCGCGTCTTATTTTTTGAGTGTGCCGACGCAGGATCCGAACCTTCCGCAAAGTTATCAAGGCGATTTACGCTTTAATATAGTTAGAGACTCAAGGGCAATCTGGAGTATTTATTACTGGCAGGATTCCAAAAACAGCCAGTTGCCCAGCTGGAGCGAATTAAAGGGGAGGATGAATTATTAAACGTTCTCTTGTTAAATATTTTTTATTCCTTCTTCTCTTTGTCGGATGCAAAAATCCTTTTGCCCCGTCGCTAGATTTTAGTTCCGGCGATGCTTCTTCTACAATCTCGGATCAAAAAACCGTCGACGGTGTGTTCCAAAATTTCCAATACGCATATACATTTAAAGACTCAACAATTTACGGTAAACTTTTAAGTAACGATTTTACCTTTACCTACAGAGATTATGATAAAGGTTATGATGTTTCCTGGGGAAGGGATGAAGAAATGAAAACGACGTACGGGCTTTTCCAGAATGTGCAGCGGCTCGATCTTATCTGGAACAACGTTGTACTGTCTACCGAAGATTCGCTTTCCGCAAGCGTTGTGCGAAGTTTTAATTTAACAATTACATTTTCGCCTACCGATGTAGTAAGGCTGGACGGCAGGGTTAATCTGTCTCTCAGGAAAAATCCCGGTGACCAGAAATGGCTTATTACCCGGTGGGTCGACGAGTCGAATTTTTAATTGATAAAATTTTTAGACAAGTTTGTAACTGAAATAAACATTACGGTAATAAATGGTTTTATTTTGGATCAAGGAATCTTTTAAATTAATCGGAAGAGCCAAATCTTCTTTTATTTTATCTTTGCTTTCGATGAGCATATCTGTAATGCTTATCGCCGCTTCGCTTTTGTCTATCGAGTTATCAAACCATTTCCAGAACAATTTAAAGAGAAACTTCAGCATAAATATTTTCCTAAAAGAAAATTTATCAAGCGGCGATTTGAATAATCTTCAGGCAAATTTAAAAAAGAGCAATTATATCAACACGATAAAATTTATAAGCAAAGAAGAAGCCGCCGACAAATTCATAAAAGAAACCGGCGAAGACTTCAGAAAGCTGCTTGATTATAACCCGCTACCGGCTTCGTACCTTATTACATTAAAACCCGCTTATGTTGAAAAAGATTCGTTGAAAAAAATAGTCAAAAAATTTTCCGTGTTAAACGGCGTTGACGAAGTAGTTTACCAGCAGGATTTTATTTATAAGCTTCTCGATTTCCTGAACAGAATACAAATGTACATTTTTATTGTTACCGGTATATTGGTTTTTGTTTCCATATATATTGTATTCAGCACCGTGAAACTTATAACAAAATCAAAATACGAAGAACTGGAAACAATGAAGCTAGTAGGCGCTAAACTTTCCACAATAAAAATACCGATTATCCTTAACGCAATGTTTATAGGCTTTATAGCCGGCTTAATATCGATCGCGGTGTTTTCCGGTTTGGGCTATTATTTGGGCAAAGTTATTTATCTTTATAAATTTTTAAACCTTAGAAATGGGCTTTTTGTTATTGCAATTCTTTTAATAGGCCCCGTAATCGGGTTTATAGTTAGTGCTTTTTCTTTAAGGAAGATAACATTAAAAATTTGAAGTGATTAAATTATTTTCTAATTTTTCCCACGTAAAGCATTTAGTCCGGTAATTAACAATTTTAAAATTTATTCGGTTAACAGTTTGAAGATAAAGTTTTTATTTGCAATAACGGTAAGCCTGCTTTTTATAAGATGTGGTTTTGCTCAAATGTTTCCGGACTACAGGGAAAGAGCGTTTGCGCGGCAAACCGACTCCTCGTATTCCGATATTAATAAAAATTTTATATCTCAAGCTTCTGAAGGAAGCATCGACCCGAAAGAATATATTGTAGGACCGGGCGACAAACTTCTTATTTCCATCAGCGGGCTTCAGGATATTAATTTAACGCTGATGATAAACCAGGAAGGAATGTTGTTTATTCCCAAGGTTGGCATTATTGATTTACGCAACGCCACGCTGGAAAAAACCAAAGAAAAAATTTCCGTCGCCGTTAATAAATATTATAAGAATGTTGATGTTTTCATTTCACTTGTTGATTTCAGGAATATAAGAGTATCGTTGTTAGGTGATGTTAAAAAGCCTTCTTCATACATCTTGCCCGGCAACGCAAGATTATCCGATCTTATTTTTGCTTCCTACGGATTGGATTCTACTTCAAATTACCGGGACATCAGAATAGAAAATAACCAGGGTGCTTCAAACTCATACGATTTACTTTCCTTCTTACGTTACGGTGACCGCGCAAATAACCCTTTGCTACGCGAAGGCGATGTTGTTATCGTGGATAAGGTTGACAAAGTAGTGGCTGTTCGCGGAGAAGTAAAATATCCCGGCGTATATGAATTTGTAAAAGGTGAAAGCGCTGCTCATCTAATAAAAATTGCCGGCGGGTTTACCGGCAAAGCGAGAACAGATACGATTGAAATTGTTCAATTTGATAATAACGGAAGGCACCAACGTAGCAGCTATTTTTCTTACGAAGAGCTGATTAACAAAAATATTTTACTTGATAATCAAGACGTTATTCTTGTTCGAGAAATACCCGAATATTTTGTAGATCGTTTTGTACAGGTACGGGGGTGGGTAAAATATCCCGGCTACTATAAAATTGTGGAAGATAAAACATCGCTTTACGATGTTATAAACGAAGCAGGCGGTTTTATAAAAGACGCTTCGTTAGCCGACGCAAGCCTTAACAGAACGATGGGAACAGTGGACTACGACCCCGAATACGAGCGCTTAAAAACAATGCAGCGCAAAGATATGTCTGATGACGAGTATGATTATTTCAAAGCGAAATCGCGCCAGCAAAAAGGAAAAGTTGTGGTCGATTTTTCCGAATTGTTTAATAAGCACGATATGACAGAAAATGTAATTTTAAAAAAGGGCGATTCTATTTATGTGCCCGAAGCGAAAAATTATATTATTATGCTGGGGCAGGTTGTAAACCCCGGTAATGTAATTTATCAAAAAGGATTAAAAGTTAGCGACTATATTAAAATAGCCGGCGG
>DAIERC010000188.1 GCA_027347125.1 Ignavibacteriales bacterium | reverse complement strand
AGAAGAAAAACGACAGCAATCCGATGTCGGGACCGAATAATTCATACTGCTTTAGGAATTGTTCTTCTTCGCCGGTTAAAGATTTTTTGCTTTTTAACCGCTCACGAATATTGTTTATACAATTTGGAAGACTTTCTTTTTCTTCGGCCTTTCTCATAATATTACCGTACAGATCGCGTATATATTGAGCCGAATCCCTTTCGTCTCTCGAGCTTAATATTTTTTCAATCGCTTCTTTGCCGATAAAATTATTTAGCTCAGTAAGCGATCGTAAGTTTTCAACAATTTCACCAACCGGCCTAAAGCCGGCAACGGCAACCAATGAATCTACAGCAATTGCTATTTCAGGTTTGTGGTTGTCGTCTGGATAATTTTTCGGATCCTCAGCGTGAAGTTTTTGAGCCTGGGTTTTATCGGGATGCGTTTGTATTGAAAGCGCCCTGGCGGCGGATAAAACTTTTAGCAAGAACGGAAATTGATTTGAAAATTTATGAGACGCATAACTTCCCAAACATTTTACCGGGTGCTTTTTAATCAATTGATTCAAAGAAATTTTATTTCCGTCATATTCAATTTCAGACGGAGCCTTTGGATGCGTGCCTATCCACAATTCGGCGTAAGGCGTATCGGCTTGAGCTTTCTCACCTAGTAATACTGGTATGAACGCGTTTTCGTTTTTCGTTCCCCAATCGTAATGCTGTATTTTGTTATAAAGTTTAAATGGCCGTGAAATGAATTGTTCCAATTTGTCCTCGTGGATTTTCAATTAAGATAACCCGCAACCAGAAAGATTGCGGGTTACTAAATTAAGAGAAGAATTATTCAACCGCTTCAACTTTTTTTATCTAATTAACGCTTTAGATTTTGGCCGAAACAGTTTACGCGATTAAAACAATAAAGTTTTTATTCGTGTTAAATGTTTTTAGTTATTTGTTTTTCCATGGTCTAAATCCAACGGAATAAACTATACCCAGAATGATCAATAATATACCCCACCAAAGCCCAAAGTCTAGATTTCTTAACACTACATTTCTGCCAAACGAATTAAAAAAGGTTTCAAAAATATTGGCAATGGTAATAATTATTCCATAGATAAGAAGTAAGACCCCGATGAAAAACCAGATTGATATTCCTTTATTATCTATCATTTTTTCTCCTACCAAAAAATAATATTTAATGCGATAAAAATTACAAATATTACCGAGCCCCAAAAGACCGGCCTTTTATAAAATGGTAAGTCTCCTTCAGACGGGATTGCGGTGCACCCTCTTACCAGGCCGACTAATTCAGCTTCCGGCTTAGGTTTTGTAAAATAACTTACAATAACAGTAACACTTACACAGATTATCCACGACCATAATGCGCGGTACATATCTTCCGCCATTCCTTTGGCATTCTGTGAAAGGGCAATAATTTTTAATGCGGCAGGGTCAACTTTAACCCACAGCCACATACTTACCGATGAGAAGATTCCGGCAAAGAGTCCCCAAAAACCGCCGGCGGCTGTTGTTCTTTTCCAAAGCATACCGAGAATAACCGTTCCGAACAAAGGCGCTATGAAGAAGCTGAACAGCGCTTGAACATAATCCATAATACTTGCAAATTGCTGAACAAGGTAGGCAGTACCAATACTTACAATTACGCCTATTATTGTGCACCATCTTCCGATCTTTACATAGTATGCGTCCGATTCTTCTTTCTTAGCTAAGGAAACATGAAGTGGTCTGTAGATGTCGTAAGTCCAGACTGTAGCAAAAGCACTAACATTGCCTGCCATCCCGGACATGAAGCCGGCGATTAATGCAGTAACGCCAAGGCCCAACAAACCGGGGCCGGCATATCGGGCAAGCATTAACGGAAGCACTTCGTTATAACTATGGGCGCCGGTGGCAACTGCTTGCTGTTCACCAACCAAGCCAGGTATAACTGCTAATCCAAGTAAGCCCGGAAGAATTACAATTAGAGGCACCATCATTTTAAAACCGGCACCTATGATTGGCGCCATTTTAGCGGAGCGTAAATCTTTTGCGGAAAGAACTCTTTGAACAACAAGAAAATCGGTTGTCCAATATCCAAAAGAAATAATAAGTCCCAACCCGAAAACAATTCCGGTCCAGTGAATGCCCATCGGGTTATCATTAAATGATCCGAGATTGCTCCAAAGATGTGTATAATTTCCCGTAGGGAAATTTTGATGAATCCTTGCAACCATCCCGCTCCATCCGCCGGTTTCAACCAAACCAACAATAGGTATAACCAGTGCGCCGAGCCAGATTAACATAAACTGCAAAACTTCATTAAATATTGCGGAAAGCAATCCGCCCAAAACAACATAAACCATTACGGTAACCGAGGAAACCCAAATACTGAAATTTATATCCCAGCCAAGAACAACTTTCATAACCAGAGCCATCGCATACATATTAATGCCGCTCATAAAAACGGTCATAAGACCGAATGAAACCGCAGACAGCATACTGGCACCTTGGCCGAATCTTAATTTTAAATAACCCGGTACGGAATGCGTTTTGCTTATGTAATAGAAAGGCATCATAATTAAGCCAAGAAAAAGCATTGCTGGAATTGCGCCGATCCAATACCAGTGTGTGGCAAGTATTCCATATTGATAGGCTGAGGCTGCCCATCCCATTAATTCTAGCGAGCCGAGGTTTGCGGCAACAAAAGATAACCCGGCAATCCATGAGGTCATCTTACGACCTGCTAAGAAAAAATCATCTCCGGTTTTGGTAAATCTTAACAGGTAATAGCCAATACCAAGTACAAAAACAAAATAGACCGCAATAATAAGAGAGTCAACCCAGTCAAGGGAGACAATGCTGTTTGTTCCAAACAGAAGCATTGAAATTTGTAGACCGAAATTGTAAATCATAATTATAATTTACCCTCCTTTTGTTCTTTGACAAGTTACTATTAAATTAATTGTAAACTGCCGCGTAAATTACATAGATTTTTATTATTAATCTAAACAAATTGAACCGGTTTAATATTTTATTTTGTTTTTTTTACTTGGCTGTTTCTCCTTTTGTCGTTTCTTCATAAAACTTGCCGCCGGCGGTTAATTTAAAATCTTTCCACGACTCAAACATTTGCGGATCCCATTGAGGATCGAAAACCCACCATATCCAGCTTATGCCTTTTTCTTTAAAATATTTTATTATGGTTTTTCCGTAAGCAAGATTTTCCGCTTTATCCTTCAATGTAAATCCAAGTTCGGTGGCAACAACGGGATACTTGTTGGCGGCAAACCCGAAATCTTCTTCCCATTTAGATTCGTAAGGAGGAGTGCGTTTATGAGGATATGGATGAACAACGTACCCGATTCTTTCAGCGTCTATGGGCGCATAATTAAGAGGAGTTAGATCATACGCCCAGTCAAACCCGGCAACTAAAGGAATTTTGTCGTTATCGTAAGCTCTAATTAATTTGATAAGATTTTCATTTATTTTTTTCCACTCATCCCACGAAACGTTGCCGAGTTGCCCGCGATAATCGGTAGGTTCGTTAAACAATTCATAAAATGCAATTGTGTTGATGCCGCGGTAATGACTGGCAATTGTACGCCAGAAATTATACGTCTCGGTTAATGAAGTAACATACATCGGGTCCTGGAATAAACCTTCTTCAAGGTTTCCGATGGAATGCCAATCAATGTCTATATAAATACCGAGCCCGGTGCACCATTCAACAGCTTGATCAAGTAGCTTAAGGTATCCAGCCGGAGTTCTATCGCGCCAGGCAACCGGATGAACAGGGATGCGAATAATCATTGTACCTAATTCTTTAGCCTTCTCGAATATTATTTTATTCCAATGTCCCTGATGTTCTAACTTATCAGGATCGGCAATTGAAAGCCCGTGAAAAAATACCGTATCGCCTTTTTCATTAACAAACCTGTTGCCTTCAACTTTTATAAGCGGAAGGAGTTTTGCATCTTTAAATATCAACGGAGCGCCGGCAAATCTTTCATTCCACCATTGATGGTATTGAGCAGAGTCTCTCTTAGCTTTTTGGGAAAAAATTGTTTGGTTGTAAACAAACAAAAAAGAAATTAGCACCGTAAATAAAAAATAAAATTTTTTCATAATACTGCCCTTTTAATTTAATAGTATATCAATATTTACCGGTTTTGATGTGCCCTCAACCGCAATATCAACATTCAACATACCGTTCTGGTAAACAAAAGGATGTTCCTTGACGTTAACTTTTACCAGAGAAGGCCTCTTCCTTATAAACGCGGCAAAGTTACCGCCTTCATAAATTGTTGCCGTAACTTCGTTAAGAGATACCTTTGAATTTAAAACCGCAGCCGGCGCATTGTACTTGTTTACCAGGCCTACAACAGCGCTGCCGTGAGACATCGGGATGAGATAATAAAGTCTGTACGGTATGTTATCAGGTGAAAATTGAATTTGCTGGTCGCTGTTTACAATCATAAATTCTTTCCTAAAATATTCATAAACAGCAAATTGCTGTCCTTTAATTTGATATACATCTGTAGGCCTAAACCTTCCGAGAGTTCCAGTTATGTTTGGGATATTCCAGATTGCCAGCAAGCCGACGTTTCCATCCATTGAGAATGCTTTAAACTGTGTAGAGTCTTGCGCCCGGAACAAACAATCCTCAGTAGGTAATAATGGTTTACTTGCGCGGAGTATTTTGCCGTCGCTGTAAACAAGCGGGAACAGAACCTTAAAATTATGCTCGTTAATTTTATCGGTTATGTAAACCGGCCCGTTGTTTATTGCGCGCGTCATAGCGTGCAGCTCTGCGTTGGGGCTTATCGATTCGAACATATCGAAATCCGGGTAAACCATTTGTGAAAAATAAAGAGAGTTAAATGCCGCCTGCGTTACATGCCCTACAGCTTTATCCATCACGAATTTATAAGATTGTGTTTTATTGTATGCCGGGTAATAATCGTCTTCGGCGCGGGCAACGGCAGTGCTGCCGAAATTCAAATATGCATCCGGAGTCATATCCATACAGTTGATAATTGTATTGTTAAAGTTTTTTGCAACCGCGGCATTTAACGCTTCATGATATTTTTCGGCGCCCTCAAATATAGGGAAGTTATTCACCGCCATTCTTTCGGTAACCAATTGATTATCGATCTTTACAAAAGAAAATCCCTGCCCTTTAAGGTAGCCGTAAAAGTTATCATAAAATTTATTTAACAATTTGGATTCCGGGGAAATAAAATAGCAGGTTCTCATTTTCGATTTTGGCAAATCGGGTCTTACTTTTTCTTTCCAAGAGAACAAATCGTTTTTATACTCTTTTTCAAGTTCGGAGATTGGATTTATTCCCTGCCAATAACCGTTAAGCGTGCTCCAAACGCCCACATCGGCAATGCCGTAATCTTTTTTTAACTTTTGAATAACCGGCGCAAACCCTTCGGGGAATTTTTTCTTATCCGGGTGTAACGAATTTAATTTGGAGCCGGTGTTGTCGAACCATCCGTCGTCAACCAGAAACCATTTTACCGGGAACTTTCCATCGGCAAAACTTTTAGCGGAATTAACAAGTGAGCTGTCGTTTAAATTCTTACCCTCGTTAGAAGCGTTCCAGCTGCACCAGCCTATTCCGTCAAAAATTTTGGGAAAGGTTTTATTGGCCAATAAATTATCACCTTTGCCTATTGCTTCCAATCCTTCTTTATAAAGCGTTGCAAAAAGCTGATAGGGATCTTTTCCGAAACCCACGGCCATCTGCGGAATATTTTCTTTATTCATTTTATTAAAATAGCTAACCGATTTTGCGCCGAACGAATTTTTTTCATGTCCGAGCGTGGTACGATACCCTTGCCCTGAAAGAGGCATTGCCGCACCGTACAAACCATCGGTATACTGCCAGTAAAAAAATTGCACATCCCAATTTTTCATCTGGTTAATATTTTTAATTCTTAAAGGCTTCGTCCACGAGTTCCACGGCCCGTACCTCCAGAGTGTAAGGCCTTTTTCAAACCCCGGTATCTTGTCGAAAAATATTCCGAGATAATCTTTTCCGTTTTTAGATTCATTTCCGTTTGGAGAAAGGAAGAAACAAACAATCGGCGCATTTGGATTTGATTTCACCGAAACATCAACTGGTTTTGCGTTTGTCTTAAAAGAATAAGTACTGTTTTCTTCAGATACTTTTTTAACATGAACATTTCTAGATTGAAGCAGAAAATGCCCGCCTTCAAGACGGACTTTACCGCCGTAATAAACATCAAGCTTATTATGCGATTCTTTAACGGAAACTGTTGAGTCTGTTTTCTGCTGCCCCCACGCCAGCGTTATACTGCAAATTATTATTGCAATTGACAAAATCCTTTTTACCATATTTTACCTTCAATTGTTAAACTAACGCAAGTTTGTTTATTAGAATAAAGTCAAAAAATTACAAGCGAATAACTTTTTATTATTTAATATCGCTCCAATTATCAGTTTTAAAAGTGGGAG
>DAIERC010000172.1 GCA_027347125.1 Ignavibacteriales bacterium | reverse complement strand
CATGACAACAAAAAAAGGAGCTGTCTCAAAAGCAATTTCAATTAAAATAGTCAGTGAAACCCCTCTTAAACCTGTGTTCTCTGTATTTCAATTTTCAAAGGATATTGCTTCCGGGTCAGCCCCGGGCTTAATTAGGATTTTATCTTTTAATTTTGCGTACCGACAACGCCGGTATTTCTAACTTTGCTCCGTTCGATGGATTGTAACGCTAAATACCTGTCGCCGAATTTATGAAGATTATCCAGCTCGGTTTCATATTGATCAAGGTGAACTTCTTCTTCTGAAACAAGGCCTTCGAATAATTGTTTAGAAACCGAATCGGCGTTGGCAGAGCATTCATTTGCCCAAATGTTGTATTCTTTTGCGCTGTCCTCTTCCATTTGCGATGCTAATTTTAGCATCTCTTCCACATTCTGAGTCTTTTGCACTTCAGATGCAGCAATCATTTCGACATCACCTTTTAGAAATAATATCCTCTCGGCTAATCTTTCTATGTGCAACATTTCCGCTATAGCCGTTCTTTTAAAAAGATTCGCAAGTAAATCATAGCCCTGGTCATCGCAATGAAAATGGAAATACATATATTGATGAACAGCAGATAATTCGTCAGCCACAGCTTTATTAAGCAACTCTATACTTTTGGGATGCATATCGAATTCTCCTTAAATAATTTTAATTTATAAATAAAAGAAAATGGAATTATTATAAATTTCAAATTTTTACTTATGAGGGAATAAAATTCTTAGCAAACAATTAGATACGGAAATACATGCGCGCAATTTTAAATAATAACTAATAACGGGAGAATATATCTTAGCCGCGGCAATAACTATTAATAAAAGATACAACAGTTAAATTGTAAATTATTCCGCACCGGCCGCGTTTCTTCTTTGATTTTTAGTCTCTTAACTTTTTCACTTCTTGTCGTCGTCAACCTTTATATCTTCTTCAATATCCTTAACGGCTTTTTTGAATTCTTTCATCCCTTTGCCTAAGCCTTTTGCCAGATCAGGAATTTTTTTGGCTCCGAACAAGACTACTATAATTAATATTATTACTAATATTTCGGTTCCGCCTAAATTACCAAACATACTCTGCTCCTCTTTTTAACGCGCATATTGTAAAGCTTTTAAATTTTATTTACCCTAAGATATAAAAATCATCTCACAAAACTAAACAGAGGACGGACTTTAGATTTAGTTCCCAAGAATTCCCTGAACTTTCATCCAGTCAATACATCGTGTTGCCCAGCTTATTACCGGCTTATCAACATCTCTAAGCGCAAAACCGTGACCGCCTTTTTCATAAACATGAAGTTCGGCAGGCACGCCGTATTTATGAAGGGCCAGGTAATAATCTACGCTTTGTGTAACCGGCACCTTCGGGTCATCGCCGGCATGAGCTAAAAACGCGGGCGGCGTATCTTTATTCACATCCTTTACCAGCGCGCCCACGGCGCCGTATACCGATATCATAAAATCCGGTTTACAGCTAATGGAGTCAACAGCGTCAATCATCTTTTCTTTTAGATAATGTGTCGATAAATTAGCCGCTAAATGCCCGCCGGCTGAAAACCCTATCACGCCGATATTATCCGGATTGATATTATACTGTTTCGCGTTTGCTCTTAAAAAACTTAAAGCTCTCTGGGCGTCGCTCAGCGCGGCTTCCCTATCTAATCTGTACTTCAGAACAAAGGCAGCAATGCCGTTTTTATTAAGCCATTCGGCAATTGAATAACCTTCTTTACGCATTACAACTTGCCTATAACCTCCGCCTGGTAAAACTACAACGGCGGGAAGATTTTTATTTTGTTTTTCGGTAAGAAAAATTGTCAAGTCCGGTTGATAAACACCCGTAACCCCACCCCCTACGACTTTTTCGGTATCCGGCTTGCCTTCGGTGCCGGGAGCCAATCCCGGCCATATTTTTATCACTTTGTTCTGAGCGTTTGCTGAAGCTATTAATAGAAATAAAATTCCAGAAGAAATAATC
>DAIERC010000147.1 GCA_027347125.1 Ignavibacteriales bacterium | reverse complement strand
GCATGGTATTTTGTTTTCTTTGCGCTGGTAATAAATTATTTCGGACAGGGTGCTTATATTATTACTCATCACGTAAAAGATGCGGTGCTTTTTTCAATGGTAAAAAATATTTCGCGTTACTTTTACGTTCCATTTTTAATTATTACACTGTTTGCCACAATCATTGCCTCACAAGCGATGATAAGCGCGGTAATGTCTCTTGTGTATCAGGGAATAACAACGCGCATTTTCCCTCTAATGAAAATTAAGTACACATCTACACATCTTAAATCTCAAATTTATATAGGAAGCGTAAACTGGGTTTTACTTATTGCCGTATTGTTCATGATTTTTATTTTTCAGCGCTCGGAAAATTTAGCTGCGGCGTACGGCCTGGCTGTTACGGCCACCATGACCATCAGCGCGTCATTTATGATCTGGATTTTCAGAATACGAAAAAACAAAACAAGAATGATAATTGCTTCGATAGTATTTGTTGTAGATTTTTTATTTCTAATTGCGGTTTTCAACAAGATACCTCACGGCGGCTTCTGGTCGATTATTATTGCCGGTATTCCGTTTTTAATAATTCAACTTTGGTCTAACGGCGGCGCGGCGATGAGGAAATCTTTCAGGTCACTTCCCATCGACGTGTTTATCGAGAGCTATAATCAAATTTACGGCCTCGGCAACAATATAAAAGGAACGGCGTTATATTTTGCAAAAAGCCTGCACGAAATTCCTCCGTACATGGTTCACTGCATAATACGGGGCAATATTATTTATGAAAAAAATATTCTCGTTTCAATAATTACAACGGATAATCCGTACGGAATTACATTCAACAAAACGGAAGATTTGGCGGAGGGATTGGCCGGAATTCAAATTCATACCGGTTACCAGGAAATACTAAACATCCCCAAAATTTTAAAAGAAAACGGCATAAACGAAAAAGTAATTTTTTACGGCGTTGAAGATATTACTACAAACAAACCGTTACTTAAAATTTACGCATTCTTAAAAAAGATTACACCCGCTTTTGTACGTTTTTATGATTTGCCTTATAACAAATTACACGGCGTAGTTACTAGATTAGAATTATAAATTTTGTTTTACAAATTATAGAGTATAAAAATATGAAAAAAATAATTTTATCGGTTGTTTGCTTATTCATTATCAGTCAATTCGGGTTTGCGCAGAAATCCAAAACAGATACTTTATTTGTGGCTTCCTGGAACTTGGAAAACCTGTTTGATGCCGTTAAAGACACTGGTAAAAATGACGGCGAGTTCCTTCCTACCAGTAAAATAAATTGGACACAGGAAAGGCTGGATAAAAAACTAGAGAACTTATCCAAGGTAATTAGAGATATGAATTTGGGGCATGGTCCCGATATACTCGGCGTTGTTGAAGTTGAGCATCAGGCGCTGCTTGATTCTCTGGTCTCAAGATATTTTAAAGATAAAAATTATAAAATTGCTTATTTCGAATCGCCCGATAAAAGGGGAATTGATAACGGGCTGATTTATAATTCTGACAAATTTAAACTCTTAAGCGAAATCGGGGATACGGTTAAACTTTCGGATAACTACCCGACAAGATTAATCCTAAATGCGAATTTACTCTTCAATAAAAAAGATACAATTAGTTTTTTTGTTAATCACTGGCCAGCAAGGTTAGGAGGGCAAGAAAAATCGGAGCCCAATAGAATAGATGCAGCCGATATTCTTAAACGCGAAGTAGACAAACGATTGATAGCTAACCCGAACGCTAAGATTATTATTATGGGCGACTTTAATGATGAACCAGGAAATAAATCAATAAAAGAAATTTTATCGGCAGATTCAATTGTTTGCAATGTGAAGACGCATAAACCGGATTTCAATAAAAAATCGGAGTTATTTAATTTAGCGTACGAAGATTTTTCAAAAGGCATGGGCTCGTACAAATACAGAGACACTTGGAATATGCTGGATCAAATAATTGTATCGAAAAATCTTGTAGCCGGTAAGCAGTTAAAATATATTTGCAGTTCATTCGAAATATTTAAACCCGAGTTTATGGTTACAAGAAGCGGCAAGTACAAAGGCACTCCGTTTCCAACATACGGCGGAAGAACATATTTGGGTGGCTACAGCGATCATTTCCCGGTAACCGCGAGGTTTGTTTTTAAAGGAAAATAATTATGAAAAAAGAATTATTAATCTTTGGCGCTTACGGCGCTCTTGGAAAGGGGATTACAAGTACTTTAATAAAGAAAAATTACGATAAAATATTTTTATTCGATCCGCATATTAACGATAGCGCCGTTGACGACAACAGGGTAAAAAACATAATTGTAAAAAATGTTTCGATAGAAGAAAATGTGTTGGAAGCATTCGCAAATATTGAGCCGTCAAAAGAAAAATTATTCTTCCTTTTTTCTACCGTCGGCGGATTTTGGGGTGGAAAAACTTTGTGGGAAACCGGCGTTGAT
>DAIERC010000141.1 GCA_027347125.1 Ignavibacteriales bacterium | reverse complement strand
GGCTCCGAAAAACCCTTCGCATATAAAGCGTTTCAGTGGGCACACGATTCCAAACATCTTCTATTCGAATCAAATTTTAGGAAAATATATAGAAGATCGGGTATTTCCGATTATTATATTTATTCTTTGAAAGATAAAAATTTAAAGTTAGCTGCTAAAGACGCCCGAACCGCGCAGCTATCGCCGGACGGCTCTATGATAGGCTACGAGCGCGAAGGTAATATGTATGAATATAATTTCGATACAAAACAAGAAACCAAATTAACAAATGATGCAAAGGGCGATATTTTTAACGGCCATTACGATTGGGTCTATGAGGAAGAGTTCGGGCAAGCTCAGGCATGGAATTGGTCGCCGGACAGTAAATATATTGCTTACTGGCAGTTTGATGAATCCGGTGTTCCTATTGTTAAGCTTACCGATTTTGAGGGCTTGCACGCAAAATATGAGGACATTCCGATTCCGCAAGTAGGAGATAAAAATCCCGTGGTTAAAATCGGTGTAATCGATGTAAAAAATAATTCGAAAATTTGGCTTACGCCCGCAGATACCGGCGATTATTATATTCCCAGAATATACTGGACCAGCGAACCCAACACCCTGGCTATGTTTGTTATGAACAGGGCACAAAATAATTTGAAGTTGTATTTTTTTAATGTAGTAACCGGACAACGTAAACTTGTAATGGAAGAAACATCCAAAACATGGATAGCTATATTTAATTTTTATACCGATGTGAACGACATGATTTTCTTCCCGGAAAAAACAAAAGAGTTTTTCTGGATTTCCGACCGGGATGGCTGGTATCATATTTACCGCTATAACTACGAAGGCCAATTATTAAACCAGGTCACTTCGGGCAAATGGGATGTCATTAAAATAACCGGCATTAATTCTGGCGCCCAAACAATATATTACACGTCAGCCGAAGCATCGCCTCTTGAAGAAAATTTGTATTCCGTAAAATTCGACGGTACAAAAAAGCAACGCTTATCTAAAATTAATGGGTACCATTCCATCAATATGTCGCCGAACGCTAAATATTATATCGATTCATATTCCAATATATCGCTTCCTAAGCAGGTAGAATTATGGAATACAAACGGTAAGATGTTAAAAAAATTAGAAGACAATGCTGCGGTAAGCGAGTATATAAAAACACATGCTTACTCCCCAAAAGAATTATTTAATTTTGTTACATCTGATTCTGTAAAACTGGATTGTTCGATGATAAAGCCGGTCAATTTCGATTCGACAAAAAAATATCCGGTAGTTCTGTCAATTTACGGCGGACCCGAATCTCATTCTGTTTATAACTCTTTTGAAATCTCCGGCTGGGACGAGTATCTCGCTCAAAATGGTTTTATAGTTGTAGATGTTAACAACAGGGGAAACGCTAATTACGGCAGCGCTTTCGAAAAAATTGTTTACAAACAATTAGGCAAATGGGAAAGCAACGATTTTGTTGAAACCGCCCGTTACCTTGCTACACTTCCTTATGTTGACGGCAATAAAATGGCTATTATGGGAACAAGCTACGGAGGCTACAGCACTATTTACACCATGCTTACACACCCCGGCGTATTCAAAGTAGGTATTGCCAATTCGCCCGTAACCGACTGGCGTCTTTACGATGATATTTATACCGAAAGATATATGGGCTTGTTGACGGATAACGAAACCGGATATGATAAAAGCTCGGCTATGACTTACGCAAATAATTTAACCGGGAAGTTGTTGATAATACATTCATTAATGGATGACAACGTTCACGTAAGCAATACAATGCAGCTTTTAACAGCATTAACAAATGCCGGAAAAGATGTTGATCTTAGGATATACCCTCCCGGAGCCCACGGTGCTTTTTACAATGCCCGGAGTTATATTTTAATTGAAGAGGTTTATTATCATTATTTAAACAGGTTTTTAAATGGAGAATGCTATCAGCAAAATATAAACAGCAAATAACCAATTGATATTTGCCGTCGCCCTCAAACGGAAGTAAGCAAGTTATAGGATAAATATCTGTTTTGTACTTAATCGAGCCGGAGGAAAAATTGCTTATTAGATTAAGCATTTTATAATTTAGCATCATTAAAAATTAATCATAGGTGAGAAGTATGAAATATTTTTTAGCTATAGCATTTTCATCATTATTATTTTTTACAAGTTGTAAGAGCAACAATAATGAAAAAGATAGCAAGGGAATAGCAATGCTGAAAGAAAAAATTTCCCGGTTCGTGCCGGTAGAGTTAAAATACGATTCTGCTATTTTAAACGACAGGGAGAAGATGGTTCTAAAATATCTTTACCGCGCATCGCAGGTAATGGATACAATTTATCTCAGTCAGGTTTACTCAAAAAATTTTGAGATACTAAAATCCCTAAAAGCTTCCGGCACAGAAATATCAAAACTACAATTACAATATTTTAATATCATGGGCGGCCCTTTCGACCGGTTGGATCAAGATAAACCGTTTATCGGGACAGAGCCCAAACCGGCCGGATCAAATTTTTACCCTGAGAATATGACAAAAGATGAGTTTAATAATTGGATTAAAGAACATCCCGACGACGAGAGCGCTTTTACTTCTACATTTACGGTAATAAGAAAAGATGGTGATAAACTAGTTGCAATACCTTATTCAATATTTTATCAGCCGCTGTTAACCGAGGCAGCAAATTACTTAAAGCAAGCCGCTGAATATTCTGATAATCCTTCGCTG
>DAIERC010000129.1 GCA_027347125.1 Ignavibacteriales bacterium | reverse complement strand
TTGCACCTTGCGACATTTGTTCCGAACCTGAACTTAACTCCTGAGAGCCAGACGAAACATTATCGGATGCAGCCTTTACATTTTCAACAACATCTTTTAAATTTTCTACCATCAAATTTAATGTTTCCGCCAAAACGCCTACTTCATCCTTTTGTTTAATATCCAACCTCTTTGTAAGATCACCGGATGCAACGCCTTTGGCAAAATCAACTCCCATGTTAATCGACTTGCTAATTAATCTTGATATAAAGATACCCAAACCAATTCCCAATCCCAGCGCGCCTAAAATAATCATTAACATAAACATCTTTCCTTCAGCATAAATTTTCTCGCTTTGGTCATAAGCTTCCTTTCCTATTGATTCTTTAACAGAAGCTATTCGTGTAATAATTGTATCTATTTTATCGGATTGCGTGCGCCCTTCGTTTCTGGAAATCTGCATCGATTGATGCTTATCCATAAAGCCTTCTGTCTTTGCAATATCTACTACTTTGTTTACTATCTTTTTATATGTTACCCATTCGTCATCAAATTCTTTAATAAGTTCTTTCTCTTTTTCATCGTGAATTAATGGTTTAGCTTTATTTATATTGTTTTTTAACTGCACTTCCAGGCTTTGCATTTCTTCGGAATATTTATCTCGTTCGGCTTGGTTTGAAGAACTTAAGAAATTGCCTTCCGCTTTACCAAAATCGCTAAGATTAATATTTGCTTCTTTAATATATGAAATTCCGAGAGTTTCATTTTCATAAAGAGATTTGAGCATTTCATTAATAGTGCCCATATTTGATATGCCCTCAAAACCAACAAAAGCGGTAATGATGGATGCAATAACAAATGAAATTATCAATTTGGACCCGATTTTCAGATTATAGAACCATTGCATTTTTTTCTCCGGTAGAGTTTTTAGAAATTATTTTTATTATTTATTTAACACAAGTTCTGCGGTCTTTTCATTATTAGCACTTTTAACCAGCTCAAGTTCATCGCTAGAGAATATTTTATCTGTATCGAGGATGATTATAAAATTATCATCTCGTTTTCCCATACCTTTTATGAATTCGGTTTTTAGTTTGGTACCTATTTTCGGCGCCGGTTCTATATTTTGCGGTTCGATTTCAAAAACTTCCTGCACCGAATCCACCAGCGCGCCTAATATTGTAGTGTCCCCTTCAAGTTCAATTTCAACTACAACAATGCATGTATTAACCGTCTTCTCGGTTTTGGGCATTCCGAATTTTATGTTCATATCTACTACGGGAACCACACTGCCGCGAAGATTAATTACACCGCACATAAAGTCGGGAGTTTGAGGTACCTTGGTTATTTTTACATAGTCAAGTATCTCGCGTACCTGGGCTACATCTACTCCAAATACTTCGTCGTTTAATTTGAATGTTAGATATTGCCTTGTTTCATTTATAATCGAATTGCTCATATATTTCTCCGTTTGATTATGCTCTTAATTAATATTTTTCAAAACTATCATCAATTTTGTCCCCGTTATTTCCCAGGTCTATTGATACACCGTTATTCTTTCCGGCATTTCCTTTTCTTCCGCTTACAGACTTAAAATTCATTACCGATTTATTGTAACTGCCGGGTTTATTTTCAACAGATTGACGGGAGCCGGAATTCGATTTGTTTGCAACCGTGCTTGCTTTTATTTTTTTTAACACTGTACCGTTGTCGGATTCTTTAAGCTTAAAAAATGATATCACTTCCTGCAACTGTTCGGCCTGGCTTGCAAGTTCTTCGGCCGTTGATGCCATTTGTTCGGATGAAGAAGCGTTTTGTTGTATAACCTGGTTAAGTTGCTGTAACGCGTTGTTTATTTGATCGGCGCCGCTGTTTTGTTCATCGCTTGAAACGCTTATTTCCTGTACCAGTTCGGATGTTTTTTGAATGCTGGGAACTATTTGCGCAATCATTTCTCCTGCTTTTTCGGCAACCTTAATGCTTGTTGCTGAAAGCTTATTTATTTCCGCTGCGGCTGTTTGACTTCTTTCGGCAAGTTTTCTTACTTCACTGGCTACAACAGCAAATCCTTTACCGTGCTCGCCTGCCCTGGCGGCTTCAATCGCTGCATTCAAAGCCAACAAATTTGTTTGTCTTGCTATCTCTTCTATTATCGAAATTTTCCCGGC
>DAIERC010000125.1 GCA_027347125.1 Ignavibacteriales bacterium | reverse complement strand
TCATGTAAACGCCTACACCTACTATCATCATTAAACTGCCTATAATACCGAGACCGTGCCCGATAATACCCGATGGTTTAAGCATGTTGTTTTGCGGAAGGAAAAACCGCTGGTCTAAAGGAGTTGAATAATAGTGGTAGCCGTTATAGGCAAGAAAAAAAGTAACCATGACGCTGATAAGAATAAAAGAAGCGACATAAATTTGGTGAAGGGTTTTATTCATGATTTCAACATTCGGTTTTAATCATTTGCATGTAGTTGATAAAAAAAGGGTTGCAAAACAAAATAGAAGAAAAAGCGGCTTCAATATAAAGCCGCATAAAAAAAATACAAATTAATTTTCCGCTAATTCGTATAATGTTGTGTACTTAGTAGAATTTTCGAGTGTTAAATCGCTTAGCTTGTTTATAAGAATATTAATTCTTTCATTCTGGTTATCATCAAATGCTTCGTAAGCTTCGTCCGAAGTAAATGTATAGACCTCCTGATAATGATTCGCTTTTCCCTTAACCTCATACACCGAGTAGTTTTCCAACCCGTCGGCTTTTAAAAGACTTTTCAGTTCTTTAACAACGCTAAGGTACTCGTTTTTTTTATCAGGTTTTAATTCGTATTGTATATTAAAAATAACTTTTGCCATTTGAACTCCGGATAATTAAATAAACTGTTTTAATGAAAATTCGCCGGTAAAAGTAACTTTAGCCGGACCAGTTAATGATACATTATTAATTTTCTGACCGTCGGTTTCAAAGTTAACAGTCAGTTCGTCGCCGCCCCAGGCAACCAAAGTAATAGGCGGACTAAGCTTTTCCGCAAGATAACTAATTAATGCAGAGGCGGTAATTCCAGTACCGCATGCCAGCGTTTCGTCTTCAACGCCGCGCTCATAAGTTCTAATGTATACTTTATTCCCGCTTATTTTTATAAAATTGACATTAGTACCGCCAGGCGCAAACTCGGCAAGATATCTTATTTCTCTTCCGGCGGTAAACACGGGAAAATCTTTTAACTCGTCGTAAAAAGAATTTTTATCGTTCGGGTTTTTTAGAACATCATTTATTTTTACAACCACATGCGGCGAGCCGGTATCTACAAAGCACGCTTTAAACTGCTGACCGGCAGCGTTCAACTTTAATTCTAAATTTATATTCTGCGGCTCGTTAAAATTGAATTTTATTTTTCCCTCATCCAAAACTTCGCCGGAGTATAAAACATTATTAGACATAAACTTTGTGCTGGTACTATCCAATCTTTTTGTAAGATCGGCAAATTTTATGGCGCATATGGCGCCGTTACCGCACAAACTTCCGGTTGAACCATCGGCGTTAAAATATTCCATGTTAAAATCATATTTCCCGGAATCGGCTATAGTTATTAAACCATCGCCTCCTATTCCGTTACGCCGGTCGCATATTTTTTGGATAAAATTTCTGCTTGGAATAAACGCAGGATTTACATTTTTATCGATTACGATAAAATCATTCCCCGCACCGCTCATTTTTACAAAAGAAATTTTTTCCATTTCAAATGCAATTTAGGGGAATATGAAGTTCTTTTCAATAAAAATATTGCTAAAAAAACAAATAAAATGGTAAAACTGACGGCACATTATTATTTCTATGTTCCGGCACAAATTTATAAAGCACCTATCCGCTCACTTTCGAGCGGAAATTAAAAAATTTTCAGGGTGGAAGCCTTTAAGAAAATAGGTGAAGTTTACCTCCGGCCAAATCCGATTTTACCATTTTAACCGGCGGTTCTTCTTTTGTTTCGGTGTTAGCCGGGTCGACTATTGTAATCAACAGGGCATACCGCTTAATGTCTATTTTTCCCCGTCTTTATAAATTGTGGCATTTGGCATTCAGGTATACACTCACCGCAGTTTATCATTCTTCATTCATCAAAAGAGCCTTATTGCTTCACAACTTACTGTACCAAGCACGCATAAGAATCACTTAAATCGAAAAAATCACTTCTTATACGTAAACCGTATTGAATTAAATATAAAGGAGCAAATCATCTGATCGGATTAAGTAAGTTGAGCGGAAAGTTTGCAGCCAAATTAGTGGACTAAAACAATGGAAGAAGAAACAACTGTCTTTTGACTTTAGTCAATTTTCTTACGGCAGCATACCTGTAAGTTTTTACCGGGTTATTAAAATCTTTAGAAGCGCTTTGAATAAACAGCCTAACAATAAGAAGAAATTTTATCAAAATAATTAAAAGGGATAACATGAAAAAATACTGGTTGGCATTCGGCCTGGTTGTAATTCTCTCCTTCATAGTATTAAGCTGGGTAGGAACACGTATCTACCAGCAGGCGCCTCCGATTCCTGAAAAGGTAGAAACTCCGGGCGGCGAAACAGTTTTTACAAAAGCCGATATAGAAAAAGGCCAAAATGTTTGGCAAGCTATGGGCGGCATGGAATTAGGCTCTGTTTGGGGGCACGGCAGTTACGTAGCTCCGGATTGGACGGCCGATTGGCTTCACAGGGAAGCCGTTTATGTTTTAAATGAACTGGCTGAAATAAATTTTCATCTTGAATATCCGCAGCTTAAAAGTGATAACCAGGCATTCCTAAAAGCACAGTTGAAAAAAATGTTCCGCACAAATACTTATAATAAGAAAAACGGAACCATCGTAATAGATTTACTTAGAGCAAAGGCTATACAGAACAATATCGAACATTACTCGTCTGTCTTTATAAACGGACGCGACGCATACGCAATAAGAAAGAATACAATTGCGGACAGCGTAAAACTTAGGCAGCTTTGCGCGTTTTTCTTCTGGTCGTCATGGGCTGCTTCAACAGACCGCCCGGATGAGAACATTACTTATACAAGTAATTGGCCTCACGAAGAATTAGTCGATAACAAGCCAACAAGCGATTCAATTATATGGACAGGTGTTAGTATCATATTTCTTTTAGCAGGGATAGGCGGAATGGTCTGGTTTTACGCCGCCCGCAAACATGAAGAACCGTTAACCGGCGTCCCGGATAACGATCCGCTGCTCGGCTCAACAGCAACACTTTCACAGTTGGCGGTAATAAAATACTTCTGGGTAGTTACGGGTTTGTTCGTTCTTCAAATAATTCTCGGTGTTATTACTGCGCATTACGGAGTTGAAGGCGGAAGTTTTTACGGTATACCTCTTGCGAAAGTTCTTCCTTATACCATTACGCGCACATGGCATTTGCAGCTCGGCATTTTCTGGATTGCAACCGCATGGCTTGCCGCAGGGTTATATATTGGGCCTGCGGTTAGCGGCGTTGAACCCAAAGGACAAAAAATAGGCGTTAACATTTTATTCGGCGCTCTTCTTGTGGTAGTGCTGGGATCAATGTTCGGGGAGTGGTTAAGTGTTATGAACATTCTTCCCGATAACTTATGGTTCTTATTAGGCCACAGCGGTTATGAGTATATTGATCTCGGAAGATTATTCCAGGCCGCTCTTCTTATCGGGTTATTCCTGTGGCTGTTCCTTATGGTGAGAGCAATTAAACCCGCGCTAGCAAAAAAAGACGAACAAAAACCGATCTTAACCCTATTCTTAATTTCATCAATTGCCATAGCCACATTTTATGCTTCCGCTTTAATGTACGGCAAACATACCAACCTGGCAATTGCCGAATACTGGAGATGGTGGGTTGTTCACCTCTGGGTGGAAGGTTTCTTTGAAGTGTTCGCAACAGTAGTTATCGCCTTTTTATTTGCGCGTTTGAAACTGCTTAGTTTAAAAACCGCCGGGCAAGCTTCGGTGCTCGCGGCTACAATATTTTTATCAGGCGGTATAATAGGAACTTTGCATCATCTATATTTTTCGGGAACACCTGTTTTTGTGCTCGCCTTAGGCTCGGTGTTCAGCGCGCTTGAAGTTGTACCGCTTTTATTCGTTGGATTTGAGGCGTGGGAGAATATTCGTTTGTCCCGAGCAAAGCCGTGGGTTCAAAAATACAAATGGCCGATATATTATTTTGTTGCCGTCGCTTTCTGGAACATGGTTGGCGCGGGGCTTTTCGGATTTATGATTAACCCGCCTATCGCTCTTTATTATATGCAGGGATTAAACACCACACCTCTACACGGGCACGCAGCATTGTTCGGTGTTTACGGAATGCTGGGCATAGGTTTAATGCTGTTTACGCTTAGAGCAATTAGACCTGATATCGAATGGAAAGAAAAACCATTGCGGTTTTCTTTCTGGGCTATCAACTTCGGATTATTTGCGATGGTTGTGTTTAGTCTTTTGCCCGTAGGATTAATGCAAACCTGGGCTTCGGTTACACACGGTTACTGGTACGCGCGCAGCGCAGAGTTTCTGCAAACTCCTACTATGCAAACGCTAAGATGGACGCGCGCTTTCGGTGATACTATTTTTGCAATAGGTGCAATAGTACTGGTAGTGTTTGTATTTTCGTTATCAATAAAGTTCTTCAAAAAGAAAGATTCCTAATTGAAACTCCGGGTATGGCCTTTACCGCCGCCATACCCGGGTTCTTATCTAACATCAATTCCTTTTTCGCGTTTTTATTCAGTGTTATTTTTTATGATAAATCAATATGGCTAACTTAATTTAACCTGTTTAAGTAAGTAGCTCATATATTTGACGTAGGTGCCCACATGTTTCAAAGCGCAATGAATATCGGCATAAACCAGTCTTATTTTTTTATTCTTCTACAATTCTCTTTTCAAAACAAACACTACTTTCAATACCCTGATATTGACCATAGTTCGGAATTATTTTGTACCCGCTTTTCTTATAAAGACCAATTGCCTCAGGCTGCCTTTTACCGGTTTCCAGAATGCA
>DAIERC010000123.1 GCA_027347125.1 Ignavibacteriales bacterium | reverse complement strand
TTGAAAGAATAAATTGGCCTATCCCAAAACAGTATTTGAAGGAATTGTACTTGCTGCGGGTTTATCATCCAGGATGAAAGACTGGAAACCGGAAATTAAAATAAAAGATATTCCTGTAATAGTTCGCGCAGTTAAACCGATGATTGAACATTGTGAAAAGGTTATTGTAGTCGGAGGTTTTAATTTTGAAAAATTACATAGAATAATATACGAAGAAAATTATTTTACAGAGCAGCAGCTAAAAAAAATAGTCTTGGCTGAGAATAAAAATTATGTGATGGGAATGTTTGCGTCGGTAAAGAGCGGGCTACAAATGATTGGTAATAATGCTGGAGTGTTTATCATGCCTGGTGATATTCCGTTTGTAAAATCGTCGACTTATTCAAGCTTAATAAAAATTTATAACACAGAAAATAACTTTGATATTTTTATTCCTGCCGCTAAGGTTGAGCCTGAAAATTCTGTTGCCAACGATATGCTTAGGCGAGGACACCCGATCTTGATAAAATCCAAACTGATAAACGAAATTCTATCTTACCCGGATGATAAAAACTTACGCGATGTGCTGGAAGACTTTACGCGTAAATTTGTTCAGGTAAACGATAAAGGAATTTTTATTGATATCGATGATAAAAACGATCTTGAAAAGGCCAAAAAAATATTTTGAATAATATTTAGCGATTTTTGTTAAGTTGTTACCATAGATTTTTATACGGGGAATTGGCATTTGCTAAAATGTAATATCCGAATTTATTCCCCTCCAACTTGCGAAGGCTGTTAATGCAAAAAAAATATATAATAAAAATGAACCCACAATGATTGAAATTATAAGATCGTTAGAAAATTGCTTGGCGCTGAATATTCCGTGTGTTGTCGTAACGGTTACGGAAGTGAAAGGAAGTGCTCCCGGTAAGGTAGGTTTTAAAATGCTTATTGGAAGCAACGGGCGAATAAACGGCACTATCGGCGGCGGTAGTGCAGAACTCTATGCTATTGAGAAAAGCAAAGAACTGATATTATCCGGCAAAAAATTTTTAACTGAAACTTTAAGTATGAATGAATCTTCCGAAAGTTCAAATAAGAGAGGCAAACATACAAATGGCAAAAATATCATGTTGAATTCTTTATGCGGGGGAGAGGTAACATTGTTTTTTGAAGTTTATCAAAAGTACAGGACAATACATTTATTCGGAGCCGGGCATGTTGCGCAGGCTTTAACTAAAGCTGCAATTGAACTAAATTATTTCATAAACATTTATGACAACCGCGAAGATATACTTAACGAGATTGCGGATTCGACTGCTTGCAGAAAAATAAAAACGGATTTATCCGGTTTACCGGAAGCGGAGAACGATATTATTTTAATAGGTAAAGATGATTTTATAGTTATCGCCACACATAATCACCTTAATGATTTTGATGTTCTTGAATATCTGTATAAAAATTATCGAGGTCTAAAATATATTGGTATGATAGGATCAAAACGAAAAGTAGCTGAAGGTTTAGCGTACATTAAAAAGAAATTCGGAGAAGAAATTGATCTTTCCAATTTATATGCGCCGGTAGGATTGGATATCGGAGGAGAAACACATTCGGAAATAGCTTTGAGTATAATTGCCGAAATTCAAGCGGTACGTTACGGTAAAACAATCAATCATTTAAGAAGTAACGGCTAGTTAACAAGTTATAATAATATTCTTCTTTTACTTGAAAAAGAAAAATCGGATAACTAATTTACAATAAATAATACTTTGAAAATAAGTTTACAATATTTAGGGGATCTATTATGAACGATAAATCTAAACCTAAAACTTTCTCCCGCCGAAATTTTTTAAAAGGAATCGGTTCCGGTGTTGTAGGCAGTTATATGGTAGTTCCCGGCCTTTCGAATATATCAAAAAAAATTATTGAAGAAACAGAAAACGAAGGAAACGGAAAAGAACGGCTAGCGTTAAAAGTAAACGGGAAAAAAGTAAGCGTCTTGGTTGAACCGAGAACAACACTTATCGAAGTGCTGAGAGACCGGTTGAAATTGACCGGAACAAAACTTGTTTGTAACCAGGGTGAGTGCGGAGGGTGTACCGTGTTGTTGGATGGAAAGGCTGTTTATTCGTGCCATCTGCTTGCTCTTGATGCTGCCGGCAAGGAAGTAACAACCATTGAAGGTTTGCTCACCGGCGAAAAACTTCACCCGATACAGGAAGCTTTTGTTGAACACGATGGATTGCAGTGCGGCTTTTGCACACCAGGCCAAATAATGGCCGCTCAAGCGTTATTACTTAAAAACTCAAAGCCGACACGGGAAGAAGTACTGGATGGAATGTCGGGAAATATTTGTCGATGCGCTGCTTATCCAAATATTATCAAATCCGTTATTGCTGCGGCAGAAAATATAAACAGCTAACGGCAATTGTTTTAAATAATTTTTAAAATTAATTTCGATTGGTGGGGAGGAGATTATGCCTCGTAAAATTGTTAAGTCTAAGTTTTTCTTTGAAGAAGATTATGTTGAAACTATCGGTGAAGTTTCTACCGAGAAGGTGAAGGATTGGGCAAGTAACGACAAACTAAAAATTGTCGGTAAACCGGTTTCACGAATTGACGGCTATGATAAAGTAAGCGGTTCAGCAGTTTATACTTTTGATGTTTCGCTTCCTCGAATGACTCATGCAAAGATTTTAGGCTCGCCACATCCGCATGCGAAAATTAAAAAAATAAATATTAAAAAAGCCAAAGAACTCCCTGGTGTACTCGCTGTTCTAACATCGAACAATTGCCCGAAGATTCCGTGGTTTTATAATACAACTGTTTTATTTGATCCTCATTTAAGATGCGAAGGCGATGAAGTTGCCGCAGTTGCCGCAGAGACTGAAAATATTGCTGATGAAGCTTTACGTTTGATTGAGCTTGAGTACGAGGAACTACCTTTCGTTACATCTGCCGAAGAAGCTATGAAAGATAATGCCCCGAAAGTGCATGACTTCGGAAATATTGTTAGAGGAAAACCAAATGTTTATTCGAGGGGAAATGTTGAAGATGGATTTAAACAGGCGGATCTAGTTTTTGAAGATAAGTTTACTACTCAAATTGCAATCCATAATCCTACTGAAGTTCATTGCAGCGTTGCTAATTGGGATGGTAATAAACTTACTCTATGGGACTCAACGCAGGGAATATTTACTGTTCGTGAAGAAGTAGCGCAAAGTTTAAATATACCCGAAAGCGAAGTTAGAGTAATTAAGCATTATATGGGTGGAGGTTTCGGTAGTAAACTTGAAGCGGGTAAATATTCTGTAATTGCCGCACTGCTTGCAAAGGAAATCGGAAGGCCTGTGAAAATTACACACGACAGAAAGCAAATGAATTTAATAACGGGCAACAGACCTGATTCTATTCAAACTCTTAAAGCCGGCGTGAAAAAAGAAGGAACACTTACGGCAATAACTCATAATTCAGTTGCTGCTGTTGGTGCCTATCCATCTGGAGGCGGAAGCAGCGGACCTTTAATCGGTATTTATAAATGTCCTAACGTAAACGCGACTGATTACAGTGTAATGATAAATGCCGGACGCGCAAGGCCTTTCAGGGCACCCGGTCATGTTCAGGGTACATTCGCACTTGAATCTTTTATAGATGAACTTGCTGAAAAAGTAGGAATGGATCCACTTGATTTCAGACTTAAAAATTATTCGGATGTCGATCCGATATCGGGAGCGCCTTATACATCTAAATTATTAAAGGAAGCTTATAAAAAAGGCGCGGAGGCAATCGGCTGGTATTCAAAAAGAAAAGCGCCGGGTTCTGATAAGGGACATATTAAAAGAGGTTTGGGTATGGCAACCCAAATCTGGTGGGGAGGAGGTGCGCCGCCCGCAAATGTAATTTTAAAACTTAACGGAGACGGAAGCATAAATATTCTTGCCGGGTCTCAAGATTTAGGAACCGGCACTTATACTTTTGTAGCTCAAATTGCTGCGGAAGTTCTTGAAATACCGATGGAAAAAATTCAGGTAATACTCGGTGATACTTCTATTGTTCCCTACGGCCCTGCCAGCGGAGGAAGCATGACAGCTCCTTCGGTTTCACCGGCTGTTAGAGATGCCGCCGAACAAATGAAAAGTAAGCTTATATCCGGCGCAGCGGCAGTTCTGGAATTACCTGAAGAACAATTAATTTATAAAGAAGGAATAGTTTTAAATAAGAACGACAAAGCAAAATCAATTTCCATTCCTGATTTGATGAGAAAAATGAGGGAGCAAGTACTTGTTACAACAGGTGCCCGGAATGCTAACCCCAAAGGTTATGCGATAAATACTTTTGGCGCTCATTTTGCCGAAGTTGAAGTTGATACCGAAACCGGAAAAATAAAAGTATTGAAAATTGTTGCGGCTCATGATATTGGCCGTGTGCTAAATAGAAAAACTCTTGAGAACCAGTTCCACGGCGGAATAATGCAAGGATTAAGTTATGCCCTGATGGAAGAAAGAATAATGGATAGTAATACCGGCAAAGTGTTGAATACAAATCTTCATACTTATAAAGTACCGACCATTAAAGATACTCCTGAAATTGAAATATATATTGTTAGTGAGGGTGACAACTTAATAAGCAATACCGGCGTAAAAGGAATAGGTGAACCGGCGATTATTCCAACTGCCGGTGCTATTGCCAATGCTGTTTATAATGCTATCGGTGTTAGAATAAAAAGTATTCCTATGACTCCGGATAAGGTTTTGAAAGCATTAAACAGTTAGAAAATAAATTAGATTTTTAAGGACAGAAGCATGAACAATTTCAAATATTTTCAACCTAAAACATTACCGGACGCTGAAAAACTTCTTGTTACTAGTCCGGGCAAATCGATACCTTTTGCAGGCGGAACAGACGCTTTAGGATTAATAAAAAATAATATCATATCACCTGAAAGCATAATTAACCTAAAGCTAATAAAAGGGTTGAACACTATAAAATATATTCCGGGTAAAGAAATTCAAATAGGGGCGCTTGTAACGCTGGTTGAAATTGCGGATAATTCCGTGGTGAACGAAAAATACACTGTGCTTGCTCAAGCCGCAAAAGAAATTGCGTCACCTCAGTTTAGAAACATCGCAACACTCGGCGGAAATTTATGCCAACGCCCGCGCTGTTTTTATTTTAGAGGTGATTTTCATTGTCTTAGAAAAGGTGGTGAAATTTGTTATGCTGTTGACGGTGAAAATAAATACCATTGTATTCTAGGTGGCGGCCCGTGTTATATTGTTCATCCTTCCGATTCCGCAGTTGCTTTACTTGCTTTAGATGCAAGGGTTTCAATTTATTCAAACGGGAACTCCAGAATTGTTCCTTTAAATGAATTTTTTATTCTGCCGGAAAAAGATTATACAAAAGAGAATATCCTGAAGCCGGGTGAAATTATTGAAAAAATAATAATTCCCGAACCGGAATCCGGAAGTAAAAGTGAATA
>DAIERC010000115.1 GCA_027347125.1 Ignavibacteriales bacterium | reverse complement strand
TATGTGGGTATAATTCAAAATTCCGTGGAATATATGACCGAACTTATAAATGATGTTTTAACCGTAAGCAAATCGGATACAGGCAAAATCAAATTCAATCCTACCGAAATGAATTTGTACGAGCTGGTTAATAATATTTATGAAAGCGTTAAGCTGTCATCTCCGGAAAAAATCAAATTCAACTTCAATTACGATATTGAAGAAAAGATTTTTAATCTGGACAATAAATTAATTACCCAGATACTTTCGAATTTGCTATCTAACGCCGTAAAATATTCTCCTAACGGCGGGGCTGTTTACCTGGACGTAAAAAAAGAAAACGATTGTATAAAGTTTTCGGTTTCCGACGAAGGAATCGGAATTTCGGAAGAAGACCTGGAATTGATGTTCGAGCCTTTTCACCGGGGTAATAATGTGGGAGCTATTTCCGGTACCGGCCTAGGTTTATCCATCGCAAAAAAATCTGCCGAGATTCATAACGGTAACCTTTTAATAGAAAGCAAATTGAATGAAGGTACCAAGATAACCGTAACAATAAATTGCAATAAACATACTTAGTTGATGACCAATTAAATAACGCGGTATTTTATCAAACGTCAGATGCTAAATTTAATAATCAGCGTCTTAAGTTTTATATTTCACATTTGGCCATTCAGGCAGGCATCCTTAAGAAAAATCTTGTAGGAATATGAAATAAATTTCAATAAATTTATTACCAAAATTCCCCAGCATCAACATATAATCAATAAATAAGTATTTTTATGGACATAAAAAAGAAGAAGATATTGATTATTGAAGACGAGTATCCGGTTAGGATTTCCATAAGGGAGATTCTTGAAGGAGCTAATTATGAGGTCTTTGCCGCATCAGACGGCTTGGACGGAATTCAGCTTGCCAAGGAGATAAAACCAAACCTAATTATTTGCGACATCATGATGCCCGGTCTTACAGGATTCGAAGTAATAGAAAAGTTAAAGAAAGAAGAAATTTTCAATTCCATTCCATTTATATTCCTTTCTGCGAAAGCGGAGTTGTCCGATTTAAGGAACGGTATGGAATTGGGAGCCGACGATTATATTACAAAACCTTTCAGGGCGCAAAATCTTCTTAAAACAGTTGAAACAAGATTGCAAAAATTTGAGGCGATTCAGCAACGGAAAGTTGAACCAGCCGACGAAGAGCCGGAAGGCAAACAAAGCACTTTAACCGAAAACGACAGGTTATTTATTAATGTAAAAAACAAACCTCAAATTGTAAAAGTCTGCGATATTATTTGTATAAAAGCTCAGGGTGAATATTCAACCGTTTGCCTTATTTCCGGGACAAAATTGCTTACGCGTAAACTAATAAAGCAATGGGAAAAACAATTACCTGAAAATGTTTTTTTAAGAATTCACCGCTCGACTATTATAAATCTCAATCAAATTGAAAAAATAGAAAAATGGTATAACAGATCTTATGTGGTTCATCTAAAAAACATAGATGAAAATTTCGTAATCAGTCAAAGGTATGCAAGTAAAATTAAAACAAACTTCATCTCATAATTTTTTTTGAACATTCCCACATAGAAAAATTTTCCCTATTATTCCGGCATTCCATTACTTCGAAGGGTAATGATGCTAAAGGTAAGTTTATAATAAAATAACTGCTCACCGCAGACGTATCACTTACTGCATATATTACGCTTCTACTACAAATAAAACTCACATATTACATTTTAAGATATAATAATAAATTCTTTTCGAGAATTTTGTATAGGAGATATTATTATGGAAAATTCTAAGAAAAAAATTTTAGTTATTGATGATGAAAAAGACGTTAGAAATACCATAGTTGATTTGTTAACAAATTTCGGGTATGCTACTATTTCTGCCGAGGACGGCCTACAAGCAATAAGTGTTTTAGAAAATGAAATTCCCGATCTGGTTATTTCGGATATAATGATGCCGGGGATGAGCGGGTACCAGGTATTGGAACATTTTCAAAAAATACCCGCCGCGTCAACAGTTCCGTTTATTTTTTTAACTGCAAAGGTTGACTGTAACGATTTGCGCAAGGGTATGAACATAGGCGCAGACGATTATCTAACAAAACCGGTTAGGGCCAAAGAGCTTCTTCAATCAATAGAAACCAGACTAAAGAAAAAGGAAAGAACCGAGACAAAGTATGATGAAATATTCATGGATATTTCAACTCATTTGCCGCACGAATTAAGACCTCCGCTAATTCCAATTTTCGGATTTACCGATATGATTCGTGAAAGCCTGAAAGATTTGACGGAAGATGAAATTTTTGAAATGCTGGACAAGATAAAATATTCAACTCAGCGTTTGCATAGAACAATAGAAAAGTTTATCAGGTATGCCGAATCCAGGCTAAGAATAGCCGAAAAACCTAATATTACAGATGCCGGTAAAAGCATATCTACCGAAACAACGATTAAAATTGCCGCAAAAAATACCGCCCTCAAACAAAAAAGGCATGATGATTTAATAATGAATATATCCGAGGCATCGATAAAAATTGCGGATACCGATATGGAATTTATTGTTGAAGAGATGATTGAAAATGCCGTTAAGTTTTCAAACCCCGGTACAAAAATAATTGTAAGCGGCGCAGTAAAAGAGTTAGTGTATGTTCTAAAAGTTACTGATTTGGGTCGTGGAATGACCGCCGGTCAATTAAGTAAGATAAACGCATTTGTTCAACATGATAGGAATATATACCAGCAGAACGGCATAGGTCTGGGGTTAATTACTATTCGGAAACTTACCGAGTACTACGGCGGCAGCCTTAAAATAGTTAGCTCGCCTAATCGTTTTACCTCATGTTGTGTAGAACTGCCGGTTGAATGCAAAACCGAAAAATTATCAAAGAATATTAGAATAGATAAAAATGCGGTTAAAAATTATTCATGCAGTTAAATTTATTTGAAACAAAAAACAAAATGAAATATCCAACGGAAATAGAAAAAACGAAATCCGAAACGAACGAGTTAGAACAATTAAAACATGTCGCCGTCTTTTCCAAAAGATCTACCGGGGAAACCATTCGTGCAGAAAATCAACTGATTGAAAGTAAAAGTGAATTACTCTGTGCTTTGAATGCAGTTCAAAATTATATGTTGGTAGTTAACGGCAACAGGCAGGTAGTTTATGTAAATAAAGCGTTTTTAGAATTTTTACAAATGGATAACGCCGGTTCGGTAATAGGGTTAAGGATAGGCGAAATTGCAAAATGTTTGTACTCAAGTTTAAGCCTTGAAAATTGCGGCGAAACAGAGGACTGCATGCATTGCGGTATTGCAAACACTATGTTAAAATCGCAGTTAACAAATAAGCAGGTAAAAGAAGAATGCCGCTTATTATTAAAAGACAACAGAGCATTCGAGTTTCTGACGGTGAGTTCGCCATTAAAAATAAACGACATCGATTTTATGATAGTTTCTTTAACAGATATTAGCGATGTTAAAAAAGAGAAAGCGCTGGAAAGAATTTTCTTCCATGATATTTTAAATTCTGCCGGAGCCCTAAGCGAATATCTTAATTTGTTTGATCTGAATGACTTAAAAGAAACGGAAGAGTTATTATCGTTATCGCAAAAAATATCGAAAAATCTGATAGATGAAATTAAATCTCATAAACAGCTTACCGAAATAGAAAATGATGATTATGAAATTACTGTTTCTACATTTGATGCTACCGATATTTTGTTCGACGTAGTTGATAAAGTAAAATTCAGTTTTCTTGCAGAAAATAAATCGTTGGAAATAACCGGGGCAAGTAAGATGAAAATATCGACCGATAGAACAATTTTAGGGCGGGTGGTTTTTAATTTAATCAAGAATGCTCTGGAAGCTACAAAGAACGGTGACTCGGTTGAAATGTCATGTATTCTAAATGACGGTAGCATTGAATACATGGTTAAAAACAGCAGTGTTATTCCGCCAAATATTAGGCCGCAAATTTTTTACCGGTTTTTCTCAACCAAAGGTAAAGGGCGTGGTATAGGAACTTACAGCATAAAATTATTGACTGAAAAATATCTTCACGGAAAAGTTTTTTTTGAAAGTGATGAAATAAACGGAACAATCTTTCATGTAGTAATTCCCATAAATAATTACTAATAGATAATGATTAGTCAAAACTTATGTACATGTTATATGTAGCCTTTACTGCAAATATTACTCGCTTACTGCGGAAATAAATCGCTTGTTTCATTATAGTCGAAAATAAATAAGTTTCTTCGAAAGTTGTGTACTGAGGTAATTAGTGGAAAATTTAAAAAAGAAAATTTTAGTCGTTGAAGACGAAGAAGAAGTAAGGAAAGTCATAATCGACTTGCTTGAAAATGCAGGCTACACGATTTCGTTTGCAACCGACGGCCTGGAAGCGGTGGAAATACTGGAGCAGGAAATTCCTGAACTTGTTTTATCGGACATAATGATGCCGAATATGGATGGTTACAAATTGTTGGAGCATTTCAGAGCAATGCCCGGAACAGAAGAAACACCGTTTATATTTTTAACCGCAAGGATTGAGAACAGAGACATAAAAAAAGGCCTTTCAAAAGGCGCCGATGATTATATGACAAAACCATTCAGGGTAAAAGATCTTCTGGCAATAGTTGAAATCCGTTTAAAACTTAAACGGAAGCAAGAATTATAAGCCTTTTATAGAACACCTCAGCTTCATTCTTATCGTTTTTAATAATATCAAATATCCTCATCTATAACTACCTGTCTCTTTTTTATCGTTCAAAAATACTCGCTTATTGGGAAACAGTATCGTTCATAGCATTTGAGTCAAATGTAAAAACATGAAGACGATAATTCATTAAGCAAAGTCAGATGTCCGCACAGGCACGGCAAGCTAATATTATCTGATTTTTTAAGGCACACAAAAATTCATGGCTTTAATAAGAAAGGAGATTTCACTTGGATAAAATTACAGAAAGCAAAAACGAAACGGCGGGATTGCTGCAACTGGTTAGCTTCAAGATAGGAAGGGAAGAATTTGGTATAGACATCCTAAAAGTACATGAAATAAATAGGATGCTGGAGTTAACCCAGGTACCAAACGCGCCTGATTTTGTTGCCGGCATAGTAAACTTACGCGGCAGAATAATACCGGTAATCAACTTAAGGAAGAAACTAAATCTGCCGGACAAGAATTATGACAATAATTCGAGAATTGTGGTTGTAGAACTGGGCGGCAAAATAACCGGTTTTATAGTAGATGAGGTTAGTGAAGTGCTACGAATTCCATCAAGCATAACCGAACAGCCGCCGGAAATGGTAGCCGGAATAAATTCAAAGTTCATAACGGCGATAGGAAAACTTGAAGACCGCTTGTTGATTTTACTTGACCTTGACCAGATTTTATCAAATGAAGAGACAGAAGGATTAAAAACTGTTGGATAAACAAAATAAACATAATGGGAAACAAAACTCGCTTATTGCTCTAAAGCGCTCGTTTATTTGGTAATTGTTGCGATTATAACTTTCTAATTAAAGAGAAAAACTCTCTGCCGATAATTGACTAAAAGACAGCACAATTTATTTAATAGAATAGGAAAATAGTATCCTATTAAAAAGATTAACCAAATAGTTAAATCTAATACAAGTTCTTTTTAGTAAATATAATAATCAATAACTCAAAAGGAGTAAAAAAATGAAACTCAAAAATACTGTTTTATCTCTCGCTCTTATGCTGACTTTGTCAACATTGGCGTTTGGACAGTCCAACGATTTAAACATCTTTGGATATTTCCAGAACAACTACACTTACTTCAATGTTTATTCAGGTGGTGCTCAAACTATATCAACAAACTCATTCCTAATGCAGCAAATGAACGTATTCTTCCAAAAGAACATCAATACTCAATTCAGCGCTTTTGTTAATCTTGAATTTACCAATTCATTCTCATCGCAAGATTCTATCGGAGGATTTAAAATTCAGGAAGCATGGTTCAAATATTCACCGTCAGGATATCTCAATGTAAAAGCCGGCGTATTGATTCCAAGATTCAACAACTTTAACGAAACTAAAAACCGTACTGTGCTTTTACCCTATGTTTACAGGCCAATTGCGTATGAAACTTATTTCTTCAACCAATTCGGAACAGGCGAGTTTGTACCAACAACAGCTAATATACAAGTATATGGTGATATTCCGGTTGGTGAACTCAGCTTGAATTATGCTGTATTCTATGGCAACTCTGAAACTTCTATGGAAAACAAAAACAGTAATTTCTGGGGAGCGGGTCAAGATCCAACTCCGTATAAGATGATTGGCGGAAGAATAGGTGCTGAATATAATAACCTTCAATTAGGAGCTTCGTTTACCAACGATAGGAAAAATTTAAACCAGGAGAGCAACGGTTTTCAGGTTGCTACATATAATTTGGGATATGTTCCCCGCACAAGGTTTGGCGCTTACCTGAATTACTCAGTTGCAGGATTTGAACTTGAGGCGGAATTAATAAAAGTATATTACAATCTTTCGGACGGGCAGAAGCAGACTCTTGCGTCGAATCCATTCAATCCGACAAGTTTCGACAAAACCTTTGACCATGTAAATCTATTATACAACTTTACCGACAAGCTTGCTGCTTACGTAGGTTATGATTATATGATGGCGCAAGATAACTTTTTTACCGCCGCTGGTGTGAAAATTTATAATTACGGCGTAAGCTATAGGGCTACTGACGGCATTTTATTGAAGGCACAATACGAACATCAGAATGATCCTCTGAAATTCATGGGGATAACCACAATAGCTACAAGGAATGATTATTTACTTGGTGCAAGCGTAAGTTTCTAAATAAGAATATTATTTAATTAAAAACTTG